>JBIKUY010000445.1:0-2863 GCA_044347355.1 Prochlorococcaceae cyanobacterium
GGCCTGCTGCTTCGCGGGGAGGTTGGCGAGATATTTTTCGACCGGCACCGGGGGAGTGAACTTCAGCAGTTCCCCAAATTCGAAGCGAACACGGGCGAGGAACTCGGCCTCGGTCGTTTCGGGGCGGCCATCTGGCGACAGGAACTTCGGGTCGGCAGGCATTGCAGGAGATTTCTCATGAGGACCAAAAGTCAACTTCAGACAGGGCGGTCAACCGCAATCGCAATCGTGTCGTGTACAGATCGTACACTGCCTGGCAGGACACGCCAAGTCTGCACCCGCCTTCCGAGCGTACGGCCGCATCAATTCATCAGGAATTCTCAGATGGTGACAGCAGGCGAAAAACGAACGACCGGGCGCCAGCCCCGAGAAGGAACTGACGCCCGGAGTTGGGAGTGGTTCAGCTTGACAGTCCAGACGTCGCGCGGCTCGAGGAAATCTCCGCGAGATTCCCCCCCCTTCGATTCCGGGGCGTCCGAAATCGAATACCGCCGACCTCAGTCACCGTGGCCGCTTACTCGGTCAGATCCATTGGCGAATTAGTGCACTGGTTGAAATTCGCCGTATTCGCCTCTCTCGCCCAAACAACCAACCAGTTTTTAACCCCTTGGGTCCAGCCATCCACACTGATGGTCCCATCGGTCTTGCCGCCGGGAAAAGCCTTGCTGCTGGCGTCTCGCGTGTCCGGCTTGCAGTCGATTGAAGGTTTGCTGGTGTAGAATTTCCCCGTCAGGTTTTGGAAGGGGGCGTTGCACGTCACCCTGACGTTGACGGTGTTTGAGGTGACAACCACTTTTGCGCCTGCGGTAAGCGACTCAATCTTCGGCCTAATGTTCCCACACCGCATCGTCTGATAGCTCGACAGGTTGTCGGCCATCACGACTTGACCGCTGCGGAATTTGACCCAGGTGGCCAACCGGACCACGCTCCCCGGCTCGACTGGGCCCAGGCGATTTCGGGGGAATGAATACGCCGTTTCCAGGGTGTCGCGTTTGATAGGGTCAATCGTCGCGTCGACGACCTGATGACGATCAGGTGGTGTATTCGGGACTGACTCATTCGGATCGAGAAGGATTCCCCTGACCCACTCGACGGGCGCTCCAATCGCCACACCCTTCACATCCGCTGCGTAGAAGTACTCACCGGCTCGGTCCACCTGTAGCAGCGGATAGTTGAGCCCCGAGATTCGTTCGGGAATGGGCAGTCGATTGATCAGTTCAGGCTGTGACTCGCGAGCCAGCTTCCTGGTGGCCGTCTTTCGTGCGGGGGGCTTCTTCGTGGGAGATGTCTTTCGGCGGGGTTGAGATTTGCTCACGTTGCACTCCGGGGAAAAAAGGACAAAACAGCAACTACGGGCCGAGCACAGTGTGCGGCTTTCCCAGCCACACTTTACCCCAATCTTCCGGCTGCGTGTCGGAGGTGATCAGGCTATCGATCAGGAGATACACGAATCCGGTCACCCGGGGAGAGATTGGAGAAGCCGCGGGAAAGGCGATGTTCGTTCCGTTGACGTCGACGCTCATGAGGTAATTGTCTTCAAAGCTCAATCGCAACAGAAAATGAGGAGACTCGGGCCGACGTCGGACCTTGAATGTCTTGAGATGGATCTTCTCCGGGGCAACCGAACGTATCTGCCCTTCGGCGACTTGACCTTCCCCTGGCTCGGGAACGTCGGGATTCGTCGAGTAGAATTTGTCGTAGCTGAACTCCCACTCCAAGTCATCTTCGGGCGTCAACGCAGGGGAAAGTGTCAGCATGCTGAATGTGTACACCGGGAGTGAGAGGTCATCGAGTTTTTCCTGTTGGCGATTGTGCGCAAGCCCTATGGAATTGACCTTGCCTGTCACATCCAGCGGAATCGTTGTCGTGAACTTCCCGTCCTGGACTGCGGCCTCAAACACGCTCATCAGCGTGGGCCACGAATTCTTGAACTGGACGCCATCTTTGACTACGACGGGGCCTTCCGGGATTCGATGGTGCTTGTTCTCCCCGATGCTCACAAACGCCATGTCTTCGGGTGAGAGCATTCGCAGCGGCACCTGGTTTCTGGGCCCCAGGATGCTCAACGCCCCGAGTGTGGTTCCGCCCACAGCGACCACCAGGGCGGTCAAACCGGCGATTCTCCGCCATGTCGAGGTAGCGGGCGGCGCCTTCCGGGCGACACCTGTGTCCAGCAGCGGCGCTGGCGTGGGAGGTGGAGCCGAGAGCTCCCGGCGTATTTCCTCGATCACCGCCGTGGCATTCAGTGGCCGATCTTCCCTGTTGTGGGCCAGCATCCGCAGGCAGAGCGCGTCGAGCCACTCGGGAAGTCCCGGGTGCAACTCGCCCGGCGCCTGCGGTGTCAGCTTATGAGCTTCAAACTGCTCCCACGCTTTCTCATTTTCGGGCTTGGGATGCTTCCCCGTCAGCAGGTAATACAGCACACCGCCCACCAAGTAGATCCCCGTCTGCGCCGTGAATTGCGTGTCCCAGCCAAGCAGCAACTCGGGAGGTGCGTAACCTTTCGACGTCGCCGGATACGGATCCAAAAACCTGGCGCACATCTGCTCCCACGACTGGGCCGACCCCAGGTCAATCACCCACGCCCGGTCCTCCGGGTCAAGAATCACGTTGTGGGGTTTGATGTCGTAGTGGTAGTAGCTCAGGCTGGTCAACCGCTCCACCGTTTCCAGCAGTGACAGCACGATCTCCGTACACCGCCGCCAATGCCAGTTCCCTGGCTGCATCCGCGCGGATCTCAGATCCCGCCCCTCGATACACTCCATCACCAGGTAGCGGCGTCCGTGATGCTCCCCCTTCCCAACATACTTCGGGACCCGCAGGTTTTTCCCCGTCAGCTTTCTTAAAACCCGCGCTTCCCCCG
>JBIKUY010000356.1:0-2862 GCA_044347355.1 Prochlorococcaceae cyanobacterium
GTGGGCATGCTGGCCGGCTCCGAGGGCCTCGGCCGCATTCCCGTTGAGAACTACCCGCTGGCCAACAGTGTCGGCAGTGTGGCCCTGGCCCTGATCCTGTTCGACGGCGGCCTGCGCACCTCCCTCGACGCGGTGCGGCTGTGCTGGCGACCCGCCCTCTCCCTGGCCACCCTGGGGGTGCTGCTCACCGCGCTGGTCACGGGCCTGGCGGCCAGCTGGGTGCTGGGGCTGCCCCTGCTGCAGGGGCTGCTGCTGGGCAGCATCGTGGGTTCCACCGATGCCGCGGCGGTGTTTGCGGTGCTGCGCAGCGGCGGCATCCAGCTGCCGGAGCGGCTCAGCGCCACCCTCGAGGTGGAGAGCGGCTCCAACGACCCGATGGCGATCTTCCTCACCGTGGGGCTGATCGGGGTGATCCTGGGGGAGGCCAGTTCCGCCCATGAGCTGGTCCTGCTCTTCCTCACCCAGTTCGGGGTGGGGGGGCTGGTGGGGCTGGGCAGCGGCCGGCTGGCCACCCTGGCCGTGAACCGCATCAACCTCGACGCACCCGGCCTCTACCCCCTGCTGGTGATGGCCTTCGGGCTGCTGGCCTTCGGGCTGGCGGCGGTGCTGGGGGGCAGCGGTTTTCTAGCGGTGTACATCGCCGGCATCGTGCTGGGCAGCGGTCCGATTGTGTTTCACCGCGGCATCTTTCTCTTCCACGACGCCGCCGCCTGGTTGAGCCAGATCGTGCTGTTCGTGATGCTGGGGCTGCTCAGTTTCCCCAGCCGCCTCGCCGGCGTGGCCGGCCAGGGGCTGCTGATCGCCCTGGTGCTGATCCTGGTGGCCCGGCCGATCGCCGTGCTGCTCGCCGCCTCCGGTTTCGGCTTCCGGCTCCGGGAGCTGGCCTTCCTCTCCTGGGTGGGGCTGAAGGGGGCCGTGCCGATCACCCTGGCCACCTTCCCGCTGATGGCCGGGGTGCCCAACAGCCCGGTGATCTTCAACGCCGTGTTCTTCGTGGTGCTGATCTCGGCCATCAGCCAGGGTTGGTCGCTGCCGCTGGTGGCCCGCTGGCTGCGGCTGGGCCGCCCCGCCGCCCCCACCCCGCCGCTCTCGGTGGAGATCAACGCCCTGCGCCACCTCGACGGCGAAATCGTGGATTACACCGTGCCGGCCGGGGCCCCGATCGCCGGCGTGATGCTGCGGGAGCTGGCCCGGCCCGATGGCCTGGTGGTGACCCTGGTGGTGCGGGGGAACCAGGTGATCATGCCCCGGGGGGCCACGGCCCTCGAACCCGGCGACCACGTGTTCGTGGCCGTGCGGCGCCAGGTGAAGCCGCTGGTGGACCGGCTGTTTGCTCCCCGGGGGGACCTGCCGCCCCTGCCGGCCAAGTGCCGGCTGCTGTTTCCCGCCTCCACAACCCGGGCCCAGCTGCAGCGGTTCTTTGCCCTGGCCGGCCCCCTGCCGGCGGCAGCGGCCGCCCAGACCCTGGGTCGGGTGCTGGAGCGGGCGTTGGCGCGGGGCGACCGGGGCGCCCGCATCGGCCCCCTGTGGCTCACGCCCACGGCGGATGCCGATGGAATCGCCGTGGGCACGGCGGCAGAGGCGACAGTGGCGGCAGCGGCGGGGACAGATCAGGCGGGCCCTTGAGCCCGCAGCGCCACCAGATCGTGCACGATCAGCTCGGCGGCCCGCTCGGCAGCATCGAGAAAGGGCAACAGGGTGCGCTGGGCACCCAGGAATTCCAGCTTGGCCACCTCGGCTTCGTCGTGGGCGGTGGCGATGAAATGGCCCTGGAAACCGGCCGTCTGCAGGCCATGGTGGATCGCCGCATTCGACTCCAGCGCCGGCAGGGTGCTCACCACCACCGTGGCCGAGGAGAGCGGCAATGAAGCCGTGAACTCTGGATCTTCCGAGTCGCCGTACTGCACCGGCAGCCCCTGAGCTGCCGCCTGCCGCAGGGCCTGGGGGTCGAAATCGATCCCCAGGATCGAGAGGTTGTGGGATTGCAGCTGGCGGTGGATGGCGCCGCCAAAACGGCCCAACCCCAGCAGGATCACATCCACCCGCGCCGGGCCGCTGGTGCTGCTGCCGAGTTCACTGAAGGGGGTGGCCCGCTCAAGCAGCCGCAGCGGACCCTGAAGCCAGGTGTAGAGGCGGTCTGAGCCGAGAATCATGTAGGTGGAGAGGGCGATGGTGATCACCCCCACCAGGGTGATCAGGCTCAGCTCCCCCTCCCCCAGCTGGCCCAGCTGCACCCCCAGGGCCGCCAGGATCAAGGAGAACTCCGAGATCTGGGCCACGGTGAGGCCCGCCATCAGGCCCGTGCGGCGCCTGTAGCCCATCGCCCCCATGATCGCCACCACGATCAGGGGGTTGCCCACCAGCACGAACGCCGAGAGCACCAGGGCCGGCCAGAGCTGCAGCCCCGCCGCCGAGAGGTTCAGCCCGGAGCCCAGATCAATGAAAAAGAACAGCAGGAGGAAGTCGCGCAGGCCCGTGAGCCGCGAGGCGATCGCCTCGCGGTAGGCGGTGGAAGCGATCGACACCCCCCCCAGAAAGGCACCCACCTCCTTGCTGAAGCCCACCACATCGGCCAGGGCCGCCAGGCCCACCGCCCAGGCCACGGCGAACAACACCAGCAACTCCTGGTTCTGGGCCAGGCGGCCCAGCAGCGGCGGCATCACCCAGCGCATCGTGGCGGCCGTGCCCAGCACAAAGGCACTGCCCACCAGCAGCAGCCGGATCGACTGGCCCGCAATGCCAGCGCCGCCCTGCAGGTTGAACGAGGTGAGCAGGATCATCGCCAGGATCACGGCGATGTCCTGCACCACCAGGAAGCCGACGGCGATGCGGCCGTGCAGCGAATCGATCTCCCGTTTATCG
>JBIKUY010000218.1:0-4210 GCA_044347355.1 Prochlorococcaceae cyanobacterium
GCTGCAGTTTGCTCACTGTGGAACAGCTGGTGCAGTTGGCTGGCCAAATCGGTCGAGAGCGCCGCCAGCAGCAGCAGCGGCGGCAACGGGAGTGGCTGGCCCAGTTGCGCAAGGCAGGCGACGAGTTCTCCCAAGCTCCCCATCCCGGAACGACTCTCGCTGGGTTGGATGCGGGTGGGGAGGATGGCCCGAGCCCGAGCCGGCACGACATTGATCCGGCTGGTTCGATTCAGATCAATGCCGCCCTGCCCTTGGACTTGGAGCGCTGGCATGCTCTGATCGCCTCTCCGGGCGAGGCACGCAGCGAAGGCTTCGGCCAGCACGAGGAAGGTAATGAAGAGGACGGTCATGAAGCCGATTCAGGCGAGGTTGTCGAAGAGGTTGTCGAAGAGGTTGGCGATGCTGATGAGGAGCAGGACACCCTGGAGGGGTTGCTCGGGCCCGAGGCCGAAGCTTTGCTGGACACGCTGTTTGAGGGGGGGGGCCAAGGCCGTGAGCCGTCGCCCTGGGATTCAGCTGCCTTGCCCACCGATCCCCAGGCCTTGCAGGAGTGGTTGGAGGGTTTCGAACGGGCCCTGGTGCGGCGGCTCCGCAACCTCTCCCACGCTGTCAACGTGGAGCTGCTCCGCTCCGGTCTGAGCCGCAGCCTCTTGCCTACCAGCCTGCTCCAGGCGGCCCTGCAGGGCCAGCTTGAACCTCAGCCAGCACCTGCCAACCTGCTGCGCCTGCAGGTGCCGTTGGCCCCGGACGCGGGTGGGGAGTTCGACAGTGTGGCCCTCTTGCTGCGCCTCACCGACCTCGAGCTCGACCAGCCGCGCTTGCGCACCTGCCGCAGCCGCTGGCAACGCCATCGCCAGGAGATACGCAGAATGGCAGAACGGCATCGCCGCCTGCAGCGGCAATTACAGAGGCTTGAGGCAGAAAGGCTGTGGCATCAGGACAACCCCAGCCCGTCCCAACCGCCCATTCCCGGCCAGCCGTCGCCGCCGACTGGCTGAGAACGCTGCAACAGGCGCTGCAACTCGAGGTCCAGCGCGACTGCTCCAACCTGATGGGCCGCCGCGAGCGGTTCAGCAGTTTTTTGGCCCGCTCCCTGAGAGAACCTCAGCCTGGCTTGGCCTTGCCGGCCAGCTTCCAGCAGCTCGCTGTCCGGTTTGATGTCTACGACCAGCTCACCCCCAGTCAGCGGCAGGCGCTTGTGGCCCAGTGTCGGCAGCAGCTGCACGCGTGGGCGTGGCGGCAGCAACTACGGCCCGAGGCGCCGCCTGGGCCACCGCGGCTGCGCCTGGCGGCCAGCGACTCAGCCGCTCCTGCATCGGTGCCCCGGGCAGGTCAGCAACCGTTGCATCTGGAGATGCCCCTGGGCGAGGTGCGCGGCGTCGGTCCAAAAACGGCCGCCCGCCTGGCCCAGCTGGGCCTGTTCGTGGTGCGCGATCTGGTGCACTACTACCCCCGCGACTACCTCGACTACGCCAACTTGGTTCGCATCAGTGCCCTCGAGCCGGGCCGCACCGCCACGATCGTGGCCACCGTGCGCCGCAGCCACGCCTTCACCAGCCCCCGCAATCCCCAGCTGGCGATCCTTGAGCTGCAGCTGAGCGACATCACCGGCCGGCTGCGGGTGAGTCGCTTTTTCGCCGGTCGTCGCTTCACCACCCCCGGCTGGTTGAAGCTTCAGCAGCGCCAGTTCCCGCCCGGGGCATGGGTGGCCGTGAGTGGTCTGGTGAAGGAGAGCGCTTACGGCCCCCAGTTTCAGGACCCCTTGATCGAGGTGCTGGAGAGTCCACAGGCACCGGTGCAATCCAAGGAGATCGGCCGGCTGATTCCGGTGTATGGCCTCACCGAGGGCCTTGGTGCTGACCGCATGCGCCAGGTGATGGCTGCCGTGCTGCCCCTGGTGGCTCGCAGCCCTGAACCCTTGCCTGAGGGCCTGCGCCAACGGGAGGGCCTGATGGCGCGAGGCACAGCCCTCAGCCAGATCCACCAGCCCCAGAGCCAGGCTGAGCTCAAGGCCAGCCGCCAGCGGCTGGTGTTCGACGAGTTTTTGTTGATGCAGCTCGGTCTGCTCCAGCGTCGCCAGGAGCTACGGCAGCGGCCAGCCCCAAGCATTAACCCCACCGCCGCATCCCTGCTTGATCGCTTTCTCGAGCTCCTGCCCTTCCCACTCACTGGCGCGCAGCAGCGTGTGCTCGCTGAGATTCGCTCCGACCTGGCTCGGCCCCAGCCGATGGCCCGCCTGGTGCAGGGAGATGTGGGCAGCGGCAAGACGGTGGTGGCGATCGCCGCCCTGCTGCTGGCCTTGGACAGCGGCTGCCAGGGCGCCCTGATGGCCCCCACTGAGGTGCTGGCGGAGCAGCATTACGCCACCCTCGGCCGCTTGCTGCCCCAGCTTCATGTGAGCTGCGCCCTGCTCACCGGATCCACGCGGTTGCGCCGCCGCCGCCAGCTGCTCACCGACCTGGCCAATGGTCAGCTGCAGCTGCTTGTGGGCACCCACGCCTTGCTGGAAGACCCCGTTCAGTTCGCCAGACTCGGACTGGTGGTGGTGGATGAACAGCACCGCTTCGGGGTGCGGCAGCGGGATCGTCTGCTGCACAAGGGCCTGCAGCCCCACCTGCTCACGATGACCGCCACGCCGATTCCCCGCACCCTGGCCCTGTCGGTGCATGGTGATCTCGATGTCAGCCAGATCGATGAGCTGCCCCCCGGCCGCACCCCCATCCGCACCCAGTTGCTCTCCGGGGCGGACCGCAGCCAGGCCTATGCGCTCATCCGCCAGGAGGTGGCAGCTGGCCAGCGGGCCTACGTGGTGTTGCCCCTGGTGGAGGAATCGGAGACCAGCGACCTGCGCTCGGCTGTGGAAGTGCACCAACAGCTCAGCGGCGAGGTGTTCCCCGACCTGCACGTAGGCCTGTTGCATGGTCGGATGGCCAGTGCCGACAAGCAGGCGGCGATTGCCGCTTTTGCCGCCGGCGAAACCCAGGTGCTGGTGAGTACCACTGTGGTGGAGGTGGGTGTGGATGTGCCCGAGGCCAGCGTGATGGTGGTGGAGCATGCCGAGCGCTTCGGCTTGGCCCAGTTGCACCAGCTGCGGGGCCGGGTGGGCCGGGGGGCGGCGGCCTCCCACTGTCTGCTGATTCATGAGGGCCGCAACCCCCAATCGCGTCAGCGCCTTGACGTGCTGGTGCGATCGAGCGATGGCTTTGAGATCGCCGAGATGGACCTGCGCCTGCGCGGTCCCGGCCAGGTGCTGGGCACACGCCAGAGCGGCCTGCCGGATCTAGCCCTGGCCAGCCTTTGCGATGACGGCGAAGTGCTGGAGCGGGCCAGGCTGGTGGCTGATGAGATCCTCAGGGCCGATCCCCAGTTGCTGCGGCATCCTCACCTAGCCCAGCTCCAGCAGCAACAGCGCCAGCAGCTCAGCGAAGCGGTGCGGCTCAACTAAGCAGCCTGATAGAACTCCAAACTAGCGTCGTCTACCGCCAGGCCATGCAGCGACGTCCCTGGAACGACCTGCCGATCGTCGATCCGCAAGAACCCTTGTTGGTGCTGCCGTCCGAGTTGCTGCGGCTGGAACCCCACCCCTACGCCCAGCTCGGTGCTCCCTACGGCGTTGGCGCCTGCCCGTTCCGCTTGCGCCGGGCCGTGATCTGCCGTCTGCTGGAGGCCCAGGCTGAGCTCCAGCGCGAGCATCCGCATTGGTGTCTGGCAATCTTTGACGCCTGGCGCCCCCTCTGTGTGCAAGCCTTCATGGTGGAGCATGCCATTGCTGAGCTGTGCCGAGAACGCGGCATTGATCCCCATCAGCAGTCGGAGGCGCGCCAGCAGGTGGTGGCCGACGTGGGCCGTTTCTGGGCGCCGCCCAATCCCGATCCGGCTGCTCCCCCACCCCACAGCACGGGAGCTGCTGTGGATGTCACCTTGGCCCGCTCGACCGCGCAAGGGCCACTGGAGCTGCTGCCGATGGGCTCGCAGATCGACACCATCGGCGCCGTGTCTGAGCCCGACCACTTCGGCGAGCTGGCCCGGCACTGTCACGATGCTGAACTCCGCAGCACCTACCTGTGCTGGCACGGCCACCGCCAGGCCCTGAAGCAAGTGATGGAGGGGGCCGGCTTCGCGCAGCACCCCAACGAGTGGTGGCATTTCAGCTGGGGGGATCAGCTGTGGGCTTGGCTCAGTGGTGCCCCCCAAGCCTGCTACGGGCGGG
>JBIKUY010000084.1:0-7088 GCA_044347355.1 Prochlorococcaceae cyanobacterium
GAGCTGACCTCAACCTGCTGCTCCCTGGCGAGAGCGTTCAGGCCAGCGCCAGCAGGCGCTGCACCTCATCCCGGCCGCTGCTCACCACAAAGTCGCCGAAGCCCTTGCGCATCCCGGTTTGGTGCCAGGCCAGCAGCAGAGGCTCAAGCGTGGCTTCCATCGCGTCGAGCGGCATCTTCTCGAGGTAGGGCTCTGCCAGCCGGCTGAGCTGGCCACTGCCGCCAAGCCACAGCTGGTATTGGTCGACGCCGCTGCCCACCAGACCGATCTCAGCCATATAAGGCCTGGCGCAGCCGTTGGGGCAGCCGGTCATGCGCACCAGCACTGGCTTGCTGATCCCCAGGCGATCGAGCAAAGTCTCCAGCCGATCCAGCACATCGGGGAAGATCCGTTCGGCCTCGGTCACAGCCAGGCCACAGAGGGGCAGGGCGGGGCAGGCGATTCCGTGCCTGCTGAGCAGGCTGGTTTCCTCCGGCTTCTCCCAGCCGAGGTCGGCCAATCGCTGCCGCAGGCTGGTGCGCTGGTTAGTGCCGATGTTGCAGAGCAGGATGTCCTGGTTGGGGGTGAGCCGCAACTCCAGCTTGTAGGTGTTCACCAGGTCACATAGGCCCTGTTTTTGGGCACCGCTGAGACGGCCGCAGAGCAGTGGCAGCCCCACGAACCACAGTCCAGGGCTCTGACGGTGCCAGCCGAGGTAGTCCTCCAGCTTGCGCTTGGGTTCAGCCCTAAGGCTCTTGATCGGATGGCTGAAGTAGCGCGCAGTGAGTTCGTTGCGGAACCAATCCACGCCCCGGTCGTGGATCAAATATTTCATGCGGGCGTGTCGCCGTTGCTGGCGGTCGCCATGGTCCCGTTGCAGGGCCACGATCGACTGCACCAGATCCAGCACGTGCTCCTGGGCCACGTAGCCGAGGGGGTCGGCGGTGCGGGCGAACGTCTCTTCCTTGTTGTGGGTTCGACCCATGCCCCCGCCCACATATACATTGCAGCCCTGGGGTCGGCCTTGGGGATCGCTGAACAACACCAGGCCCACGTCCTGGGTGAGCAGGTCCACGGAGTTGTCACCGGGAACGGTGACGGCCACCTTGAACTTGCGGGGCATGTAGGTGTCGCCGTAGAGCGGTTCCTGGCCATCACCACTGAACACGCCAGCCTCCCGCTGGCGCTCCTTCACCCGCCGCACCGGCGTGCTGGGTTTGATCCGGAAGCTCAGGTCGCCATCCACCCAGATGTCCAAATAGGACCCTTCAGCCGCCTGAGGCGCCAGTAGATCGGCGATGTCATCCGCCAGCTGCCGGGCTGCCGGGTACCCCCCCTTGGCATAGGGGGCGGCCGGGGCCATCACGTTGCGGTTGATATCGCCACAGGCCGCCAGGGTGGAGCCCAGGTGGCGCACGATTGTGCCGATCACCTCCTTGAGGTTCTCCTTTCGCACCCCGTGCATCTGAAAGGCCTGACGGGTGGTGACCCGCAGGGTGCCATTGCCCAGACGGTTGGCCAGCTCATCCATGGCCAGAAACAGGTCGCTGGAGATGCGGCCGCCGGGGCTGCGCAGCCTCAGCATCATCTGCCAGTCCTTCTCGCGGCCCTTCTGGCGGTTGTCGCGATTGTCCTGCTGGTAGCTGCCGTGAAATTTGAGAATTTGAACCGCGTTCTCACTGAAATTGGGCAATTCGTTGCCCAGCTCGGTGTACAGCGGTTCCCGCAGATGGCCACTTCCCGCCTTCAGCTGCTCGAACTTGGTGGGCCCAGCAGACACCCCGGCAGACACGGCCACATGCACGATTCATGGACCCCCCGACCGTAGCGAATGGGCTGCGGCCAACGGCGGCTCCACGCTGAACTCCGCAACGACCACAGGGCCCTGACTCCAGCCCGCTTGCGGCGATCCCAGGCAGGTCAACCTGCTGACAGTCCATCACGCATCAATCAATAGAGTTGGCTGCTGCCATGGCCTGCCCGCGTGTCCACCTTTCTGCTGGAGATCGGAACCGAGGAGTTGCCGGCTGATTTCGCCAGGCTGGCCCTCCCCCAGCTGGAGGACGTGGTGCGGCGCGATCTCGAGCAGCTGCGGCTCCCCTTCGGATCGCTGCAGGTGACCGGCACACCTCGCCGCCTGGCCCTGGTGGTGGAAGGCCTCCCCCCCGGCCAGCCTGACCGCGAGGAGGAGCGAAAGGGTCCGCCGGCCGGCCAGGCCTTCCAGGGCGGTGTGCCCAGCCAGGCGGCGGTGGGTTTTGCCAGGCGCTGCGGCGTGGATCCCGCAGCCCTGGAGGTGAGGGAGACGCCGAAGGGACCTTTTGTGTTCGCCCGGGTGGTGGAGCGCGGGCGCGACACGGCCAGCTTGCTGGTGGAGCAGGTGCCCGGCTGGATCGAAGCGCTGCAGGGCCGCCGCTTCATGCGCTGGGGCGCCGGTGACTGCCGCTTCTCACGGCCAATCCGCTGGCTGGTAGCCATGCTCGATGCCACCGTGCTGCCGGTGCGGCTGACCAGCTGCGACCCGCCGCTGGAGGCCCAGGCCCTCAGCCGGGGGCACCGGCTGGTGGCGGCGGCGGTGCCGATCCACTCCGCCAGCAGTTACCGCCAGGATCTGGCGGCTGCCGGTGTGGAGGTGGATCGTGGCACCCGGGCGAGCAGGATCCGGGCCGCCGTGGCGGCAGCCGCCAGCCGTCATCAAGCCGAGCCGGATCTGCCGGATGGGCTCTTTCAGGAGCTGGTGGATCTGGTGGAGGCCCCCCTGCCCCTGGAGGGCAGCATTCCTGATCGCTACCTCGACCTGCCGGCGGAAGTGCTGTGCACAGTGATGCGCGCCCATCAGCGCTATGTGCCCTTGATTCTGCGTGATGCCGCCCAGGATCCTCTGGCCCTGGACGCCAGGGCCATCCTCCAACCGCGCTTTCTGTGCATCGGTAATGGCCTGCCGGCCGCCGAGAGCACGGTGCAGCGGGGCAATGAGCGGGTGCTTAAGGCTCGGCTCGCTGATGCTGAGTTCTTTGTGCGCGCCGACCGCGCCGTGGCCAGCATCGATCGGCGCGACCAGCTGGCCAGCGTGACCTTCGCGGCCGGCCTCGGATCCTTGCGCGATCGGGTCGACCGGCTGGAGTGGTTCACCGATGCCCTGCTCGACGTGTTGCCGGTCGATGGCTCGGTTGCCGTCCATGCCCGCCGGGCCGCCCACCTCTGCAAACACGACCTGGTGAGCCAGATGGTGGGTGAGTTTCCCGAACTCCAGGGGGTGATGGGGGCGAAATATCTGTTGGCAGAAGGCGAGCCACGGCAGGTGGCCCTGGCCGTCTTGGAGCACTATCTGCCTCGCGGTGCCGGTGATGTCCTGCCCGCATCCGATGCGGGGGCCGTGCTGGCCCTGGCCGAGCGGCTGGAATTGCTGGTCAGCATCTTTGCGAAGGGGGAGCGTCCCAGTGGTTCCTCCGATCCCTACGCCCTGCGCCGCGCCGGCAACGGCATCCTGCAGATTCTCTGGGATCGCGGCTGGCGCTTGGATCTGCTGGCCCTCCTGCGGCGGGCCGCAAGCCACTGGGCCGACTCTCTGCCCCAGCTCGGCGTTCAACCCGACCAGCTCTGCTGCGACCTCAGCGACCTGCTGCGCCAGCGCTTGGTGAGCCTGCTGGAGGAGCAGGACGCGGCCGTCGATCTGGTGCAGGCGGTGGCAGGCGACTCGGTGCCTTTGGAACGGGTCCTCCGCGATCCCACCGATGCTCATGGCCGGGCCGCCTTGCTGGCCGAACTCCGTGCGAGTGGCCGCCTGGAAGCGGTGCGGGCGGTGGTCACCCGGGCCTCCCGTCTCGCCAGCAAGGGCGACCTCCCCGCTCATGTGCTGGAGCCCCAGGGAGTGGTGAACAGCGAGCTGTTCGAAACCGCCAGTGAAGCGGCGATGCTCCAGGTGCTGGAGGCGTTGGCTCCGGTTGCCACCAGCACCAGCGACGACCGCTATGCGCGCCTTGCGGATGGGCTGGCTGCTGCCGCACCCACCCTGGCGGCCTTCTTTGATGGCCAGCAGAGTGTGATGGTGATGGCGGATGACCCCGCGATCCGGGAGAACCGCCTGAATCTGCTGGGTCTGCTCAACAATCAGGCCTCGGTGCTGGCCGACTTCAGCCGGATTTCGGGCTGAAGTCGGTCGATGATCGGGCCGCTGCGCCCAGGGGCCCGATCAGAATCAAGCCACCCCTGCCGGCTCGCGCTCGTCAGCATTGGCCTCACTGGCGCTGGCGCCGGCTTCGGATGCTGCCTTGCGCTTCTCGCGCGATGCATTGATGCCGCCCTTGATGCTGCTCACAGCCAGCATCGCGTTCACCTCATCGTCGCTACGGACGGTGCTGGGCACCGGCTTGTAGTTCTGGGGGGCGAGGGCATTGCCACGCAGCACAGCTCCCAAGGTCAGGAAAGTGAGTTTGAGCTGCTGCCAGGGATTCATGGCAACCACCCGCTTGTAGAGGTAGCTGTCAAAGGTGAGACGCTGCACATCTTTGTCATCGCACATCTCCACGAACGCCTCTCGCGCTGCGTCGTTGCGGTAAAAAATGTTTTGGAGAATTTCCAAAACCTTGTAGGTGGTTCCGTACTGGCGATCCCACTTCTTAAGGTATTTCTTGAGATCGGTCTCGCTGGGCACCCGCTGGCCACCCTGGCTGGCTTCCACGATCTGCTCAGCGCACATCCGGCCACTCTTGGCGGCGAAGTAGATGCCTTCACCGGAGCTCTTGGTCACGTAGCCGGCGGCATCGCCCACCAGGGCCATGCGGCCCACCACGCGGCGGGGGCGGGGATGTTCAGGAATCGGATGGGCTTCCACCTTGATCACTTCACCATTCACAAGGCGCTTGCGGGCCCGTTCACGGATGCCCACCTGCAGGCTCTTGATCAGGCCCTGGTTTTCCTGCATGGTGCCGGTGCCAACGGCAACATGGTCGTATTTGGGAAAGACCCAGGCATAGAAGTCGGGGGACACGTCGGTGCCCACATACATCTCAGCCAGATCTTCGTAGTACTTCATCTCTTCCGGAGGCAGCTTGATGCGCTCCTGGAAGGCGATGGCCACGTTGTAGTCGCCGGCATCCATGGCCTTGGCCACCCGGCTGTTGGCGCCGTCGGCGCCGATGATCAAATCAACGTCCAGGGTCTTCGTCACCCCAGTGGCTTCTCCGTCGCTGTAGTCGGAATAGGTGAGGGTGTAAGGCCCCTGGCGGTTGGCACCGGTGTCGATCTTGGTGACCAGACCATTCACCAGAGTGGCGCCCAGGTCGGCGGCACGATTGCGCAGGAAGGCGTCCATCACCTCCCGGCGGCACATGCCGATGTATTCATCTTCGTTGTCCAGATGAATGTCCACCTCCCTGTTGGAGGGAGAAATCATCCGCATGTTGCGGACCTTGCGGTCGATGATTGATTCGGGCAGGTCAAATTCTGCAACCATGCAAAGCGGAATGGCACCGCCACATGGCTTGGCGTTATCCAGCTTGCGTTCAAAGATCCAGGTCTGGATGCCTGCTTTGGCCAGCACCTCGGCGGCGCAGGACCCACTGGGGCCACCGCCCACCACTGCCACTCGCAACATCGAGAGTACGCTCCGCCCGGATTGATAAGTGGCTGGAAGGTAACACTGTTGATCGGCTGACTGGGGCCTGTTCCGGCCGTGCGGCCTAGGATCTTTACGCCTGTTGTTACGCAGCCGGTCCATCCCCGACCGCTCCACCACCATCGCCAGCCGCCCTTCCCGTTCAGCGTCCGTCCCGTCCCCGGCTGAGCGTTCGGGCGGTTCAACTCGTCTCCGTGCCCTGCCGGGCGGGCGTAGCCGCCGCGGTGGCAGTGACGATATTCCGATTGCCCAGCGCACCATCCCTGCGCTGCCAAGCCGTCCCGGCCTGCTCAATCGGCTTGGGCTCGTGGGTCTGGCCACCGTGCTCGTCGGCGGTTCGCTGCTCCTGATTTTTCCTGCACCCATTCGCCGGTGGCTCACCCCGCCCCCGGTTGAAGGCCTGAATGCCCGGCTCAGCACGGATGGCCGGTTGCTGGGTCATTTCCCTTACCCCGAAGTCTCCGGGAACGACCTGGTGGAGGTGAGCCCCGGGCAGGCCCTGCACCGCGATGCCGCTTCAGCCCTGCTGGCCATGCAGCGGGCCGCAGCAGCGGATGGGGTGAGCCTCACAGTGCTCAGTGCCTTCCGTCCCACCGCCGTTCAGAAGGAACTCTTCTTCGATGTGAAATCGGAGCGCAACCAGAGCGCTCTGCAGCGCTCTCGGGTAAGTGCTCCTCCTGGTTTTTCAGAGCACAGCACGGGCTATGCCGTAGACCTCGGCGATGGCCGGGCACCCCAGGCCAATCTTTCCGAAAGCTTTGCTGGCACTGCCGCCTTCCGCTGGCTGCAGGCCAATGCGGCCCGGTACCACTTCATTCTCTCCTTCCCCGCCAACAATCCTCAGGGGGTGAATTACGAGCCCTGGCACTGGCGGTTTGAGGGCTCGGCGGCAGCCCTCCAACTGTTCGAACCGGCCCAGCGCCTGGCCCGCTGATGGATGGCCGCCCTCCGGAGCTGCTGGCTCCGGCCGGCAACTGGGATGCCCTTCGGGCCGCTGCCGCCAACGGAGCCGATGCCGTCTATTTCGGGGTCGAGAGCTTCAACGCACGCATGCGCGCAGCCAATTTTCAGGTGCAGGAGCTACCAACCATCGTGGAGTGGCTGCACAAGCGGGGTGTGAAGGCCTATCTCACCCTCAATGTGCTCGTGTTCAGCGACGAATTGGAGCAGGCCGGAACGCTGCTCCTGGCCGCCGCCACCGCCGGCGTGGACGCCCTGATCGTGCAGGACATCGGCTTGGCCCGGCTGGCTGCCGCCCTGACCCCTGGGCTCGCGGTCCATGCCTCCACCCAGATGTCGATTACGAGCGCCGCCGGCGTGGCCCAGGCCGTGGCCCTGGGTTGCCGCCAGGTGGTGTTGGCCCGGGAGCTCAGCCTGCGGGACCTGCAACGCATCCAGGCCCAGTTGCGGCAGCGGGGGCTGGCCGTGCCCCTGGAGGTGTTTGTACATGGGGCCCTGTGCGTGGCCTATTCCGGCCAGTGCCTCACCAGCGAGG
>JBIKUY010000357.1:0-2843 GCA_044347355.1 Prochlorococcaceae cyanobacterium
GCCTACCTGATCTGCAACCAGAGCCCGCCGGTGGGCGACACCCCCAGCCTGATGACCTTCGAGGAGGTGGAAACCCTCTTCCACGAGTTCGGCCACGGCCTGCAGCACATGCTCACCACGGTGGAGCGGCCCCAGGCCGCCGGCATTAACAACGTGGAGTGGGATGCGGTGGAGCTGCCCAGCCAGTTCATGGAGAACTGGTGCTACGACCGCGCCACCCTGATGGGCATGGCCCGCCACTGGCAGAGCGGCGAGCCCCTGCCGGAGGCCGACTACCAGAAGCTGCTGGCCGCCCGCACCTTCATGGGCGGCAGCGCCACCCTACGCCAGGTGCACTTCGCCCTCACCGACCTTCGCCTGCACAGCGTGTGGAGCCCGCAGAGCGGCCAGAGCCCGGAGCAGCTGCGCCGCGAGCTGGCCCACACCACCACGGTGCTGGAGCCGATCCCGGAGGACGCCTTCCTCTGCGCCTTCAGCCACATCTTCGCCGGGGGCTATTCCGCCGGCTATTACTCCTACAAGTGGGCGGAGGTGCTCAGTGCCGACGCCTTCAGTGCCTTCGAGGAGGTGGGCTTGGACGTGGAGGACGAAGTGGTGGCCACCGGCCGGCGCTTCCGTGACACCGTGCTGGCCCTCGGCGGCAGCCGCTCGCCGGCGGAGATCTTCGAGGCCTTCCGCGGCCGCCCGCCCAGCAGCGAAGCCCTGATCCGCCACTCGGGGCTGGTTGAGTCCTGAAGGGGGAGAGTGCTCGGCCTGGCAGATCGGCGGCGCGCATCAGGGCCGCAGCAGCTCAGCCACGATCGGCCCTAGGGCAGCCGGGCTGCTGATCAGCTGCTTGTGGCTCCACACCGGCAGGTGCTGGCAACGCCCCACCGGCAACACGCCGGTCCAACTGGGGATCACCAAGGTGTCGGCCAGGCACCAGAAGCTGCAGCAGTCCACGTTGGCTAGGGCGGAGGGGTCTCCATTCAGCTGGCGCAGCAGGGGGCTTCCCGGCCGCATATCGGCGATGCTGGCCAACCAGCGGCCCGGCCAGGGAGCCGCCACCAGGCTGCCCCGCTGCGGGCTGCCCACGCTGATCAGCCGGCGCACCCGGCCCTTACCGCCGCCCAGCTGGATCCAGCTGCGGGCCACCAGGCCCCCCATTGAAAAGCCCAGCAAATCCACCACCTGATCGGTCCCGAAGCGGTGATCCACCAGCCGACCCAACTGGGCGGCCAGGTCGAGCAGCGGCCGCTGCCCCAAACCATGGGGCAGGTGGGGAACCAACAGGGGCTGGCGCCGACCTTGGAGCTGGTCCTCCAGCCGTCGGAACAGGCGAGGGGTATCCCAGAGGCCGTGCACCAGCACCAGTGGTGGGGGCGGGGGGGTAGCCATCCACCAAACAGGCCGATAGGGCAACCTATGCCCTGGCCAGGCCGGGAAGATGGAAGCATGGCGCCTCCCCAACTGTCCCAAAGCGAGCTGGCCCTTCAGGGGATTGCTGAGGCCTTTGCTCTGCCAGGGGCTGTGACGGCGATCGAGCCCCTCGGGCAGGGCAACGTGAATGACACCTACCGGGTGAGCTGCGTTGCCGGAGTCGGCGAGGATGACCAATTCGTGCTGCAGCGGCTGAACGCCCGGGTGTTTGCGCGGCCGGAATGGGTGATGGCCAATATGGCCAGACTCAGCGATCACGCCGCCGGGCGGCCCTGGCCCCAACCCGAGCAGCCGCGGCGTTGGGAATTGCCCAGGCTGCTGCCCACCCGGCGCCGCACAGGCACGGAGGAATCCGGCACCTGGCTGCTGCGCGGCCCAGACTGCTGGCGAATGCTCAGCTTCGTGGCGGACACCACCAGTCCTGACACCGTGCTCAGCGACGAACACGCGGCCGAGGTGGGTCGGGCCCTGGGCGGCTTTCACAGGCTGGTGCACGACCTGCCCTGCGACCAGCTACACGACACCCTGGAGGGCTTCCATGTGACCCCGGGATACCTGCACACCTACGACCGACTGGTGGAGCAGGGGACAAGCGGAACCGACATGACATTGGGCGAGGGCAGTGGCAACCCGGAGGCCATGGCCTGGTGCCACCGCTTCATCGCCGATCGGCGCACCCTGGCGCCCGTGCTGGAGCAGGCCAGGGCCAGCGGCCGCTTGCAAGTGCGTCCGATCCACGGCGACCCCAAGGTGAACAATGTGCTGCTCGACCGCCTCAGCGGCCAGGCGGTGGCAATGGTGGATCTAGACACCGTGAAACCGGGTCTGCTGCACTACGACATCGGCGATGCCCTGCGCTCCGGCTGCAACCCGGCCGGTGAGGAGACCACGGATCTGGCGGCGGTGCAGTTCAATCTCCAGCGCTGCCGAGCGATGCTGGCGGGCTACCTAGAGCTGGCTCGGCCAATCCTTAGTGAGGCCGATCTAGAGCTGATCCCCACGGCGGCGCGCCTGATCAGCTTTGAGCTTGGCCTGCGTTTCTTCAGCGACCACCTGGCCGGCAACCGCTACTTCAAGTGTCGCCATCCCAGCCACAACCTGGAGCGGGCCCTGGTGCAATTCACCCTCACCGAGCGAATCGAGGCCCAGGAGCGCCAGCTGGAGCAGCTGGTGCATCAACTAGCCGCTTAAGCCAGGATCCGATGGGAGCCACTGCCTTCACGCTGCACCCCTTTAAGTCTCACAAGGCCGAAGCGGCGGTTCGGATCGAAGGCGCAGCCGAACGCCACGGCAGCATTCTCCACCTCAGCTACAGGATCACCGAGTCAGCGGGGGATCCGGAAACCGCCGTGCGCTGGCCCCTGACCGAGGGCCCAGCGCAGCGCCGTGATGGTCTTTGGCAGCACACCTGTCTAGAGTTCTTT
>JBIKUY010000027.1:0-11204 GCA_044347355.1 Prochlorococcaceae cyanobacterium
GTATTAGTAGGTGGGATCGTTGCTTCTATTCTGATCGCCATGTACTTGCCGATGTTCTCTGTATTTGAACAAATCAGATAGATATTTTAGCTTCTAACTTTTCATCCACGATCTGACGAATAAGGCGAACGCGATTCGTTCTCGACTAGGTGAATCCGTGGTCTCGGTTTGTATAGTCTCTTTGTCTATGGTCTCGACGCAGCTGTTGCTCCCCCAGCGGTTTCAGCCAGCCAATGAACTGCTGCTAGGCCAATCTGACGCAAGAGCCTGACCGACCAGCCAGCCGGAACTCCAGCAGTGCTGGAAGTTGAACCCGCCGGTGACACCGTCCACATCGAGCAGCTCCCCCACCAGATAGAGCCCCGGCTGGCAGCGACTCTCCATGCGGGCAAGGTCCACCTCCCCCAGGGCCACGCCGCCGGCGCTGACGAACTCCTCGCCAAAGGGGCCGCGGCCGCTTACTTGGTGCTGGGACCCGCGCAGATCGGCGAGCAGGCGCTGCTGCTGGACCTTGGTGAGATCAGCCCAGCGCCGACTCGGCTCCACTGAGGCCCGCTCAAGCAGGTGCTGCCAGAGACGACGGCTCAGCTCGGGCCAGGGTCGCCAGTTGGCCAGTAGACGCCGGGCCTGCTCGTTGCGAGCGTGCTGGAAGCACTGCTCCAGATCTGCGGCACTGCGGCCGCCACTCCAGTCGATCTGGAGGCTGGCCCGATAGCGGCTGGCCTGCAGGTCACGGGCGGCGAAGGCCGTGAGCCTCAAGGTGGCCGGGCCGCTGAGGCCCCAGTGGGTGATCAGCACCGGGCCCTGCTGGCGTAGGCGGCTACCGTCCGGCAGGTCCAGGCTGAGGCCCACCGCCTCCATACTCACCCCGGCCAGAGCCAGCAAAGGATCATCGGCCAGGGCCAGGGTAAACAGCGATGGCGCCGACGGCACCAGGGAATGGCCAAAACCGGCGGCGAGCCGGCGGCCGCTGGGATGGCTGCCCGTTGCCAGCACCAGCCGGTCGGCACAGATCGCGGCGGGATGGCCACCGGAAACCTGACCCTTGCCAGCCTGGCCGCGCATCTGCAGCAGGAACCCACCCCCTGGCGCCGGGCTTGCCGCCTGAAGGGCCACACCGGTGTGCACCTGCACGCCAGCAGCTACGGCCGCCTTGCGCAGGCAGTCGATCACGGCGCTAGAGCGGTTGGCGCGCGGGAACAGGCGGCCATCGGCCTCCTCCACCAACTCCAGGCCATGGTCGGCGAACCAGGCCACGGCATCCCCCGCCGCAAAGCGGGAAAAGGGACCGCGCAAGGCCCGACTGCCGCGGGGGTAGTGCCGCGCCAGCTCTCGAGGATCCCAGCAGGCATGGGTCACGTTGCAGCGGCCACCACCACTGATGCGCACCTTGTGCAGCAGCTCGGGGGTGGCTTCCAGCAGGTGCACACCCCTCACCCCCGCCTCAGCGGCGCTGATCGCCGCCATGAATCCCGCCGGACCACCACCAGCCACCAACACCGGCAGCCGCTCGGGCAGGGCAGCTGGGCAGGATGGGGCCATGGAGGAACGGCGGCGGGAACAACAGGGCAGCGGACAGGCTGAACCCACCAGCTACCGCTTCAGTGTGGCGCCGATGCTGGACTACACCGATCGGCACTTCCGGGTGCTGATGCGCCAGATCACCCGCCACAGCCTGCTCTACACCGAGATGGTGGTGGCCCAGGCCTTGCACCATGCTCGCCGGCAGCCCGGGGCAGGCAAACCGGGCGGGCGGCTGGAGCAGCTGATCGGCTTTGACCCCTGCGAGCGGCCCCTGGCCCTGCAGGTGGGCGGCGACGACCCGGCATTGCTGGCCGATGCCGCCCAACTGGCAAGCGACTGGGGCTACGACGAGATCAACCTCAACGTGGGCTGTCCCAGCGAAAAGGTGCAAAAGGGGCGGTTTGGGGCCTGCCTGATGGCCGAGCCGGACCAGGTGGCCCGCTGCGTGGCGGCAATGGCCGCCGCCAGCTCCTTGCCCGTGACGGTGAAGCACCGCATCGGCATTGACAATCGCGACTCCTACGCCGAGCTGCTGGCCTTTGTGGACACAGTGGCCAGTGCGGGCTGCCAGCGCTTTGCCGTGCATGCCCGCAAAGCCTGGCTGGAGGGACTCGACCCCAAGCAGAACCGCACGATCCCACCGCTGCGCTACGACCTGGTGCACTTGCTCAAGGCCGAGCGCCCCCAGCTCACGCTGGAGCTGAACGGAGGTCTGCAGACCCTCGACGACTGCGTCAGCCAGCTGGAGCGGGTGGATGGGGTGATGGTGGGGCGGGCGGTGTACGACCATCCCCTGCGCTGGGCGGCCGTGGATCAGGTGATCCACGGCGACCACTCAGCCAGCAGCGATCAAGACCACCTCGCGATGGCAGCGCAGGTGGTGCGTGGCCTGATGCCCTACGCGGATCGTTGGCTGGGTCGGGGTGACCGGCTCTGGCCGATCGCCCGCCACCTGGTGAAGCTGGTGGAGGGGGTCCCCGGCGCCCGCTATTGGCGCCAGCAGATCACCCTGGCCGCTGGCGATCGTCAAGCGGGTGTGCAGGTGCTGGAGCAGGCAGCAGCCCTACTGCAGAAGGGTCAGCCCTCAGCTCCGCCGTAGAGATCGGAACCACCACTACCGCTGCGGCGGCGGCGGGTGCGGCCCGACTCAAAGGCTGAGTCACCGGCAGGGGCTGGACCGCCATAGCTGCGGTCCTCCCAGCCACGGGAGCCGGGAGCCCGGTCGCGGCTAGCACCGCCGCCTCCACCGCCATAACCACCACCGCCACCGCCGTAGGCACCTCCCCCATAACCCCCGCCGCCGCCACCCCCGCCGCGACGGGGGGCACTGCCGCGGGGCTCGGCCTTGTTGATGCGCAGGGGACGGCCCATCAGCTCAGCGCCTTGAAGAGCCTCGATCGCCCGATCCTCGGCGTCGGAATCCGCCATCTCCACGAAGGCGAAACCGCGCTTTCGACCCGTATCACGCTCCAGAGGAAGAGCGCAATTCACAACATCGCCGAAGGGCGAAAACAACTCAGCCACATCTTCCTGCTCAGCGCGGAAGGGCAGATTGCCAACAAAGATGCTCACGAAGCGGATGCGGGCGGATCAGGCACAGGCCCTGGAACCGCCCCAGCCTAAGTCTGCTTTCGACCGCTGCTGAGGCGGCTGCGCTGCACCTCCAGCTGGACCTGAACCATCGCAAAGCCCGTGCCGCCCTCACTGCGGCGGGCCGCCACCACCTGGCGAGGAGCAATCGCCGCATAGATCTCCCCATCAAAGGCGGGGTGCAGCTGTTGCCAGCGCTCCAGCGGCAGATCCCGCAGCAAAACCCCCTCGGCCAGACAGCTCTTCACCAAACCACCCACCAACTGGTAAGCCTCGCGGAATGGCACACCCCTGGCCACGAGGTAGTCGGCCACATCGGTGGCGTTGGAGAAATCAGAGGCCACGGCCACCTCGAGCCGCTCAGGACGGAACTCCAGTCCCTCCTCAAACAGAATCGCCATGGCCTCGAGACAGTCCCGCAGGGTGCGCACGCCGTCGAACAGGGCCTCCTTGTCCTCCTGGAAGTCCTTGTTGTAGGCGAGCGGCAGGCCCTTGATCATCGTGAGCAGGCCCATCAGATGGCCGAACACGCGGCCGCTCTTGCCCCGCACCAGTTCGGGCACATCGGGGTTTTTCTTCTGGGGCATCAGGCTGCTGCCGGTGGCACAGCGATCCGTGAGGGAGACAAAGCCGAACTCCTCACTGGCCCAGAGGATCACCTCCTCGCTGAGGCGGCTGAGGTGGGCCAGCACCAGGCTGGCGGCCGCCATGAATTCCACGGCGAAGTCGCGGTCACTCACCGCGTCGAGGCTGTTGGCGTAGATGGCGTCGAAGCCCAGTTCGGCAGCCGTAACCCGGCGATCGATCGGCACCGGTGTACCGGCCAGGGCGGCCGCCCCCAGGGGGCAGATGTTCACCCGCTTGCGCACATCGGCCAGGCGCTGGCGGTCGCGCTCCGCCATCTCGATGTAAGCCAGCAGGTGATGGGCCAAGCAGAGAGGCTGGGCCCGCTGCAGATGGGTGTAGCCGGGAATCAAGGTGTCGGCATGACGCTCGGCCTGATCCAGCAGGGCCCGTTGAAAACGCAGCAGATCGCCATCGATGGCATCGATCTGGCGCCGCAACCAGAGGCGGATATCGGTGCCCACCTGGTCGTTGCGGGAGCGACCCGTATGCAGCTTCTTGCCCAGGGGCCCGAGCAGCTCGATCAACCGCCGCTCCACCGCGAAGTGCACATCCTCGGCCTCCAGACCGGGATTGAACCGGCCTTCGGCTGCCTCACTGCGTACCTGCTCCAGCCCCTCGATCAGGCGGGCGGCCTCCAGCTCGCTGATCACGCCCGTGGCACCGAGCATGCGGGCATGGGCCACCGAGCCATCGAGGTCCTCCTGGAGCAAGGCGATGTCAAAACCGATCGAGGCGTTGAAACGCTCGATCGCCGGGTGGAGGCCCTGCTCGAAACGCTGGCTCCAGGCGGAGGCGGTGGAATCGACGACCATGGCTGGACGTGCGCGGGCGGGCTGGGGTTCAGCTTGCCACTCAGCTTCCGGCAGACCCGCTGGCCGCAAGGCCCAGGGGCAGCGGCGGCAACATCACGTCCTCGCGCAGCTTGAACACCACCATCGAGGCGTCATCCTCCAGCTGGCGCTCTTCACCCACAAAGCGATCGAGACGCTCGAACAGCTGATCGAGAATCCCCTGGGCATCGAGTCCTGCTCGGGAGGCTGCCTGCAGCGCCGCCATCAGCCGGTGCTCGTCGTAGCGGTCACCGCTGAAACCACTGGCCTCGGTCACCCCATCGGTGTAGTACAAGACCACGTCACCGGGCTCCAGCACCACCGACTCGGTGCGGTAGTCCGCGTCGCTCTGCAGCCCGATCAGCAGCCCAGGGGCATCCAGTCGCTCCACTCGGTTGCGCTGGCGCCGCCAGAGCAGGGGGGGGTTATGGGCAGCATTGGCAAAGCGGAGCTGGCGGGTGAGGGGATCGAAGTCGGAATAGAACAGGGTCACGAACCGGTGGGAGTGGGCAAGGTCCTCCTGGGCCAGCTGGTTGAGGTCGTGAAGGATTCGATCAGGGGCATGGCCACTAAGGGCCTCGGCCCGCAACATGCCGCGCAGCAAGGTCATCAGCAGTCCGGCCGGCACCCCCTTACCCATCACGTCCCCCACCACCAGGGCCCAGCGCCCCCGCTCCCGGCGACGGCCGAGCTGACGCGGGCGGGTGGGAATGAAGTCGTAGTAGTCACCACCCACCTGAAAAGCGGGGCGGCAGCGGGCGGCCAGGTCGACCCCCTCGATCACCGGACAATGGTCGGGAACCAGCTGGGCCTGGATCTCCGCACCGATGCTCAGCTGACGGTCAACCCGCTCATGGCGCCGCCGATCCTCCTGCAGGCTGGCGGTTTCCAGGCCGACACCCACCAGGTCGGCCACCAGCTGCGCGTGGCGCCGGTGCACCTCGCTCCAGCTGAAGCCAGAGCTTCTGCTGAACACATAGAGCCGGCCGCGCACCTGACCGCGCGCCACCACGGAAGTCGCAAACAGTTCGCTGGCGCCGACCACATTCCGCACCCGCTGATCGAGCAGGGATGCCCGGGCTAGCTCCGCCTCGCTGCCCGCCAGACCCGGACTGACCAGGGCACTGTCTGGCAAGGCTGCCAACTGGCGCAGGAGCTCGGCACACTGATCAAGCGGTGTTGCCTGCAGTTGTTCCCGCCAGAGCCTGCCATCCGGCCGGAACACCACCAGCAGAGCCGACTCGGCAGCCACCAGACGAGCGGCCACCATCGGCACCAGTTCCAGCAGGCGGCTGAGATTGGTGAAGCTGCGCAGCACAAAACCCAGCGAAACCAGCAGCTCCTGATTCCGACGCTGCTCACGGCTGAGACTGTCGAGCAGCTGCCGCATCGAGGCAGTGACCGAGAGGGTCGGCTGGGGCGCGGCTGGCGGCGTGTGGCTCAAGGAGCTGCCGCAGGGAGCCCGAAAGATAGCCAGCACGCCGTGGACTGACGGGGGATGTCAGCTGGCCAAGAGCGCTTCCACGAATTCGAAGCTGTTGAAGGGCCGCAAATCGCGGATGCCCTCGCCGGCGCCGATGAAGCGGATCGGCAGCCCGGCCTCCGAGGCCACCGCCAGGGCCACGCCACCACGGGCGCTGCCATCGAGCTTGGTCACTACCACGCCGGTGAGCCCAGCCGCACTGGCAAAGGCCATGGCCTGCCTCAGGCCGTTCTGGCCCTGGCTGGCGTCGAGCACCAGCAACGATTCAACCGCCGCCTCAGGAGCCAGTTTGTCGACGATGCGCCGCACCTTGGCCAGCTCCTCCATCAGGTTGTGCTTGGTCTGCAAACGACCAGCGGTGTCCACCAACACCAGCTCAGTGCCGTGGGCCTGGGCGGCTCCGATGGCGTCGTACACCACGGCGGCAGGATCAGCATTAGCGCTGGGGTTGGCGATCACGGGAACGCCGCTGCGCTCGCCCCATACCTGCACCTGCTGCACCGCTGCGGCCCGGAACGTATCGGCCGCGGCGATCAGACAGCTGTAGCCGCTGCGCACGGCCAGGTTGGCGAGCTTGCCCAGGGTGGTGGTCTTGCCCACGCCATTCACCCCCACCATCAGCCATACATTGAGGCGACCCTTCTGGGGGGCCAGCAGGGGCACGCCGCTGGACTCGATCGGGGCATCAAGGATGCCGCGCAACTGCTCTTTGAGGAAGCGAATCCCCTCGGTGGGATCCACCACCTCCTGGTTGAGGCGCTGACGCAGGGCATCAAGCACCTGGTCGGTGGCCGACACGCCCACATCGGCCCGCAGCAGGGTTGTTTCGAGGTCGTCGAGCACCTCGGGCGTGAGCGGATCGTCGCCGAGGTTGTCGAGCAGCTGGGTGACGAAGCCGCGGCGGGTCTTCTCCAGGCCCTGACGCAAGCGGCCCAACCAGTCGATTTCCTCAAGGGAGATCTCATCGGGGCGGCGGCCCTGGGCAGCCAGCACGTCAGCCGACCAGGTGAAACTGTCGTCGAAGGCCCCCAGCTGCGGTCCCTCGCCAACTGGATCAGCTGTGACGACGGGAGCGGAGCTGGCTGCCCGGGCGCTGTCTCCGTTCGTCAGCGGCGGCGCCGTTAGAGCCTGCTGTCGTTCGGCCCGGCGGGCCGCCGCCTGCTCCAGCAGCGAGGGTGAGCCGGAGGCGGGTGCGGGAGGAACCGGAACCGGAGCCGGAGCTTCGGCCACTGGCTCAGCCGTCTGGGCCTGCTGCTGGGCCTTGAGCCGGGCGTAGGCCTGACGTGCCCAGGCCAGGGCGTCATCCGGATCCGAGGCCGGAGCCGTTTCAACAGCTTGGGGAGGCGCGGGGAGTGGCGACTGCTCCGTTGGAGGCATCGAATCGGCCTCGGGGACCTCTGGCTCGAGGTCCGAGGAACGGGTCGATTCAGCGCCGACCTCTGGGGCGCTGGGCGCCAACACCGGATCGGCATTGGCAACGTCAGCGGCCGGATTCGTATCGGCCGACCGCGGCTGGAGATTGCGCTTGAACCAGTCGAACACCATCAGGCCCGGGACCCCTCAGCGGTGATCAGTCGGCGCAGGACGCCATTAATCATGCGGCGTCCCTGCTCATCGCTGTAGCGATTGGCCAGTTCAACGGCCTCGTTACAGGCCACGGCAGCGGGGGTTCCGAAGTGGCTGAGGTCCACGGCAGCCAGCCGCAGGATGTCGCGATCGATGCGGGGAAGGCGTCCCAGTCTCCAGCCCTCCATCACTGTGTCGAGGCGCTGGTCGATGGCGGGTCGATCACTGAGCACGGCACTGGCCCGCTCGATGGCGCCCCGACGCACCTCCTCCTGGTCGGCGAGCAGCAGCAGGCGGGGAAGCTCCAGGCTGGCTGAGAGCCGGTTGAGCGCCTGCTCGGCAGCCGTGAGGCCGGCCTGCAGGTGTTCACGCACCCGGGGCAACCGGCCGCTGCCCTGGTCCTGTAGCTCACTGTCCAGCAGCTCTTGCTGGGCGGTCTGCAGGTCGGCGGCGGAACGATCGAGGGCCTCGCGCACATGCTGACTGAGGCTGGCTTGGGCCTGCTGCAGCAGGGTTTCCAGGGATAAACCTGCCGCAGCCTGGTTGGGTCCATCGGCACGATCACTGGTCTGGCCAAGCATCAGCAAGGCCAGTTCACGGGAGAGGCTTCGGCTCTGCATTCAAGACATCTGGGGGGCCCGCAGCTGGGCCAGCAGGCTGGAGAAGCTGCGGTTGGACGGTGTTTCGCGCTCGTCGGGACTGACAATCCCGGCGGAGATGATCGTGCGGAAGGCATCCTCCACCGAGAGGTCGATATCCTTCACAGCCCGCTCGGGCACCACGGTGTACCAGCCGGTGGTGGGGTTGGGCGCCGTGGGGATGAAGACGCTCAGCATCGGTTCGCTGAAGTCGGCCTGGAGGGCCGTCCCCAGCACGCCGGTCACGAACCCCACGGCATAGAGCCCCTCGCGGGGATATTCCACCAGAACCACCCGACGGAAGCGGCTTGAGTTGCCCTGAAGGAAGGTTTCCAGCAGCTGCTTGAGCGTCTTGTAAACCGACCCGGCCAGGGGAATGCGTAGCAGGGTTCCCTCACCGAATTCCAGCAACCAGCGGCCCACGATGTTGCGAGCCATCAGGCCGATCAACAGGATGCCCAGGAGTGGGACGAGCAGGCCGACGCCAAGATTGATCAACTCCTGCAACAGCGGGTTGAGCGTGTTGAAGGGATTGAACTGTTTGGGAATCGAGGTGAGGAAGGCCAGCACGAACCGACTCACCGTGGTGGCCAGCCAAATGGTGGTGGCCAGCGGGATCACCACCAACAGGCCGGCGATCAGGTCGTTCTTGAGGTCCTGCTGGAGCCTCTCCCCAATGGGTTGATCAGGTCTGGGACTGGATTGAACCAAGGCAAAACCCGGAAATCCGGCCGTCAGCTACCACAGGCAACTTAGCCAGGCGCTGGAACGTGGGGTGAGGGGTCAGACCAGGGCCACCAGCGCCACCAGGACAAAGGCCACGGTGAGCACGACGGCACGGCCAGTGCCCCCGAAGCGGCGCTGCTGAACGGCAAGGTCTCTGCCCAGCCTGGCCTGGGCCACCTGCTTCTCTGCCTGTTCAAGCTGGGGACGAATCTGGGAGTCGATGAACTCCCGTGCCTTCTGCTGCTTCTCCTCCCGTGAGGCGGAGGCCGGAATCCGACCCTCCTTTTCGGCCTCGGCGATCAGCTGATCCACAAAAGCGGGATTGTCCACCTGCTGTCGCTGAAGATCCAGCTGAGCGGCCTGTTGGGCAATGGCCGCATCCTGCTGCTGGGCCTGAGCAAGCAAGGCTCCTTCAGCCTCGATGGAGAGCGGCACGGACACCGCCATGGCGACAGCCAGCAAAATCGCAAGCACCCCTGCCAGCCAGTGCAACGTGGTGCGGCCCTGGGGTCCCTCCAACCTCTGGGCCATGAGCATCAGCAACAAACCCACCAGAGCCATCGGCGCCTCCCCCACCAGGCGATCCAAGAACAGCTGGCGGAACGGCTCCAGTTCCCAGTTCCAGCTAATCAGGAGAGCTGTGAGCTGCAGCCCCATCAGCACCACCAGGGTGAGGCCGAGCCAACGCAGCAGATGGGGGATACGGCCGGATGAGGTCTGGGTCACAGAAAGGGGCGACAAACTACGGAGTGGCAGCAACTGTACGGGTGATGGCCGTTGGCCCCAGGGAACTGGCGGAGGAGCTGAAACAACAAGCACGCCACCTGGGATTTGATCCGGTGGGCGTGGCCGCTGTACCCGGCAGTTCCCGGCTGGCCCTGCGCAACGCGGCACTGCAGCGCTGGTTGGGGGCGGGCTACCAGGCCGACATGGGCTGGATGGCTGATCCACGCCGAGCGGCTGTGGAGCAGCTGCTGCCAGGAGTGCGCAGTCTGCTGGCCGTGGGCCTTAGCTACCACGTGCTGGACCAACCATCGGCTGGCAGCCTTCGGGTGGCGCGCTATGGCTGGGGACGGGACTACCACCGGGTGATCGATCAGCGCCTGCGTCAGCTGGGTCGCTGGCTGGAGACCCGCGTCAACGGGGTGGCGTGGCGAGCCTGCGTGGACAGTGCACCTCTCATGGATAAGGCCTGGGCTGAGGAGGCTGGCCTGGGCTGGATCGGCAAACACGGCAACTTGATCAACCGGGAACGGGGGTCCTGGCTGGTGCTGGGGCATCTGCTCACCACCCTCGAGCTGCCAGCCGACAACCCGGCAGAACCCCTCTGCGGCAGCTGCAGCCGCTGCATTCCTGCCTGTCCCACCGGGGCCATTCCCGAACCCTTTGTGGTGGACAGCAACCGCTGCATCGCCTTTCACACCATCGAAAATCGGGATGAGCAGCTGCCCGCACCGATCGCCGCTGAACTGCGCGGCTGGGTCGCTGGCTGCGACCTCTGCCAGGAGGCCTGTCCCTGGAACGCCCAACCCCTTGATGGCAGCAGCGATCCGGCCGTACAGGCCCGCCCCTGGTTGCTGCATCTGGAGGCAGAGGAGGCTCTCACCTGGAGTGAGGCCGAATGGGACGAAAAGCTCCAAGCCTCGGCCCTGCGACGGATCAAGCCGTGGATGTGGCAGCGCAACATCCGCGCGACGCAACAGAGCAAGGGAAGTAGGGCTGAATCTCTAGGCTGAGGCGATTGCATGAATTGCCATGGCACCGCGCTGGCTGCGTGTCCTACCGCTGCTGGTGCTGGGGTCGAGCCTCACCGCCATGGCCCCGGCCCAGGCCCTCGTGCCCTACACCTACGTTCCAAAGCGGCAGGAGCTGGAAGGTGCGGGGCTAGGAATCGCCCAGGCCGCTGCTCGACTGCTGCAGCTTGGCCAGGCCCGGGATGCCGCGCGTCTGGCCGCCCTCACCGTACAAATTCTGCCGGCCGATCCCCGTGCCTGGCTGCTGCTGGCGGAGGCCCAGCTGCGCAGCCGGCAGCTTAAGGAGGCCGCCGTGTCCCTGGCCAAGGCCAAGCAACTCGACCCTGCCAATGCCGGCATCTGGTTTGCTGAAGCCTCCCTGGCCCTGCGTGACAACCGGGCAGCCGAGGCGATCGAACTGCTCAACCAAGGGATCAAGAGGGATCCCCGCAATGCCAGTGCCTACTTTGATCTGGGCAACGCCCAC
>JBIKUY010000028.1:0-11156 GCA_044347355.1 Prochlorococcaceae cyanobacterium
GAACGGCTGGAGGCCCAGCTGCAGGTGCTGGACAGCCTGCGCCGCCCCCGGATCGCGGTGATCGACCCTGGGCAACCCGAGCAACTGCTCAGCGCCTGCGGCGACCAGCAGTTCGAGTGGATCGCAGCCCGACAGCCCTGGCGCCACCAGTCGCCGGCTGTGCTAGCCCGCAGCTGGGCCTGCCTGGCAGAGCTGCTCGCCCCCGGTGGCCAGTGCCGGCTGCTGTTCAGTGCGCCCCGGCTGGGGCCCGCCGCAGGCCTGCTGCGCCATGGCGGGGCGCTCGCGGCTAATCCTGCCGCGAGCGGCGTGCTGGAAGCCGCGGCCCAGGCGGAATCTGGCAGCCTGGCTGAACCCCTGATCCAACGGCAGCAGTGGCAGAAGGCTGCTGAGAGCCAGGGCTGGTGTTTCTCCGAGGGCAGCTGGAGCGAATCCCTCAGCCTGGAGATCACCGGCGCTGTGCTGGCGCGCTGGTTGGCCCCGGGCAGCGCCTACCGGGCCCAGCTCAAGGGCCTCAATCCCTCCCAGCAGGAGCAACTGGCTGCCCTGCTGCAACAAGCGAAAGGACTGGCCCTACCCCAGGAGATCGAGCACACCCGCCTGATCGCCCAACGTTAAGGGCGGTGTCAGCAGCCGGCGCCAGTGCCCTGCATCCACTCCGCCCGAGCCACGCCCGCCCCCACAGCGGCCCAACCCCAAGGACCCAGCCAGCCGCTGCGCCCCTCCGGCTCCAGCCCTAGCTGCAGTTGGCGCAACTGGCCGGTGCCGTGGTCGAGCTGCCAGTCGGCCAGCTCGGCGGCCAGGCTGCTGCGCCGCCACTTGATCGCCGCCTCCTTCAACAGCCAGCTGGTGAGCACCGCCTTGCGCCGTGGTGTCCCCTCCAGGCGCTGCAGTTGGCGTACCTCCGCGGGCGGGAAGAAACGCCGCATCAGGGCATCAGTAGGCAGAAGGCGGGCGGCAGCTTCTAGGTCCACGCCGATCGGCTCGGCGGAGAGCCCCAACAGCAGGCCATGGCCGCAGTGGCTGAGGCTGATGAAGGCCTGGTCGCCACTGAGCCGTGGCGGCTGGCCAGGGGGGCTGAGCAGCGGCACCGCCAGTGGCGCACAGCTCCACAGGTCCGCCAGCCAGGCCCGCAGGCGGGCCCGACTGTTGCAATAAACCCGGCGCCGTGCCGGCGCCAGGTCCTGGCTCCAGCTCCACTCATCAGCGGAAATCGCCGCCGGCGGTGGCAGGAACCGCCCCGGATCCTCCTGGCCCAGCCAGAGCAGAACCCGGGCTGGCTTGCGCACAACCGCACTGGGCTGATCCGGATAGGCTTCAGCCCCCCTCATGTGCTGCTGCAATGGCTCTGGAGATCGGTTCACCTGCCCCGGATTTCACCCTCCCGGATCAGGACGGCAACGCCGTGAGCCTGGCGGCGCTGCGGGGGCAGCGGGTGGTGATTTATTTCTACCCGAAGGACGACACCCCGGGGTGCACCAAGGAGGCATGCAACTTCCGCGATCAGTGGGCGTTGTTCGAGCAGCACGGCATCAAGGTGCTGGGCATCAGCAAGGACAGCGGCACCAGCCACAACAAGTTCATTGCCAAATACAGCCTGCCGTTCACCCTGCTCACCGATGCCGAGCCCTGCCCTGTGGCCACGGCCTATGAGAGCTACGGCCTCAAGAAGTTCATGGGGCGTGAATACATGGGGATGATGCGCCACACGTTCGTGGTGGATGCCGAGGGAAATCTCGAGCGGATCTACACCAAAGTGAAGGCCGAAACGATGGCGGACAGCATCCTGGCCGACCTCAACCTGCAGGTTCCGGGCTAAGTGCGGCCAGCGCCTCCATGGCCAGGTTGGGGTGGCAGGGCTGATCCAGGGCCGCCGCCAGCCAGGGCCCGTCACCTCCAGTGATCCACAGGCCACAGTTGGACTCCGTGCGCCGCAGCTCCCACCAGGCCTGGGCCACGGCAGCCACCATCCCCTGGCGCACGCCGGTTTCCATGGCGGCCTCCGTCTGCCGCGGCCAGGGCGGGAGCCCTTCCTCCCCTGGGACCCCGCCTGCCGGGGGGAACGGGCTCTGCAAAAGAGGCAGTTGATCGGTGTGGCTGGCCAGGGCCCGCAGCTGCAGCAGCCTGCCGGCCTGAATACGCCCCCCAGCGAAGGCACCGGTGCCATCCACCCGGGTGAGGCTCAGGGCTGTCCCGGCATCGGCCACCAGCACCGGCGCCTGGCTGAGCTGCCAAGCGCGCCAACCCACCAGGGCCCGGTCCACCCCCAGCCACGGGGGCAGCTGGGCCAGGGGGACCTGCTCCAGCCCCAGCCTCTTGCGGGGATCTAGCCAGTGGACCGCAGGCACAGGACCGACGGCAGCCCAGGCCTGCGGGCGCTCGGCACGGACGGTGTCCCCGGCATGGTCCAGGCCAGGGGGGGAGCTCCAGCAGCGCAGGCGGTCCGGGCCGCCGCTGGCCCAATGCCAACGGCTGTTGCCGATCAACAGCCAGCAAGGGGGCTGGACAGCAGGGCCAGGGTCAGATTCCCTCACCCATCAGCCCGGGCAGATGGATGCCACACTCCTGCTTCAGGCCCCCGAAACGGGTCGCCCTGCCAGACGTCGCACCATCATCGGGTGCGCTGGAGTGCCAGTCACCAACCGTGGAATATCCCTGCTCAAACAGCGGATGCTGAGGCTGGTGGTGCTCCTGCATGTAGTAGTAAACGTCCCGATTGCTCCAATTGAGAAGCGGCCGCAGCGACCAGCGCTGCCGCACCGGGTCCAGCACCGTCATGGAGCCGCGGTGGTCGGTCTGGTTACCGCGCACGCCGCTGGCCCAACAGGTGACACCCAGGGCTGTGAGGGCGCGATCGAGGGGTTCCACCTTGCGAAGGCGGTGGTAGAGCTCGAGATCCTCCACCCGGCCGGTCTCCCACAGGCGCCCGTGCAGCGCCTCCATGCGCGCAGGACTGAGCTCCGCCTGGGCCACGAAGGGGACCATCCGGAGCAGCTCAGCCAGCTGCTGGGCATAGCGGTAGGTCTCGGGGGGAAGGTAGCCCGTGTCCACCCAGATCACCGGAATTGTGCAATCCCGTTCCGCCATCAGCTGGCTCACCAGGTGCAGCAGCACGGCCGACTGGATGCCGAAGCTGGTGGTGACCACCAAACCGTCGCCGAAGGTATCCAGCGCCCAGCGCAGCCGAGCGGCGGCCCCCATCGACCCGAGCAGGTCGCGGGCCTGGCCCGGATCCAGGGGGCGTCCCGTGGGATCGGCAGGCAGGGGCTGGGCTGGAGCACTCACCATCGGGACATCATCACCCCCCACCCCCATCGCTGGTTAGGGTCTGGTTGGTGAATGGGCACGCGGCGGCCATGACCTCCCCCTGTTCCTGTCCAGCCACGGGCCAATCATGCCCATGAGCAGCCAAGCCTCCGGCCCAGCCAGCTCCAGCGCAGCCGCACCGATCGCCATCGTGGGCGGCGGTTTTGGCGGGCTCTACACCGCTTTGGCCCTGGCCGAGCAGCGGCAGCACCCGCCCCTGTTGCTGATCGAACCCAATGCGGAGTTCCTGTTCCTGCCGCTGCTTTATGAACTGCTGAGCGGCGAACTGCGGCGCTGGGAAATCGCGCCCCGCTACGACACTTTGCTGGCCGGCCGCGGGATCGCCTGGCTGCGGGATTCGGTTGTGGAGATCGACAGTCGCAGCCGCTGCCTGCATACCGCCTCCGGTCGCAAACTTCACTACAGCCAGCTGGTGCTAGCCACTGGCGCCCGCCTGCAGAGCTTCGGCATCCCGGGGGTGATCGAGCACGCCCTCAGTTTCCGCAGTCTGGCGGATGTGGATCGGTTGCAGGGCCTGGTGGCCCAGCTGCGGCAACGCCAGCAACCGCTGCAGCGCCTGGCGATCGTTGGAGCAGGCCCCAGTGGCGTGGAACTCGCTTGCAAGTTGGCCGACATGCTGGCGGGCGCGGCAGTGGTGGAGCTGATCGAACAGGGCCCGCTGCCCCTGCCCCAGGCCCGCGCCTTCAACCGCGAACAGGCCACCGAGGCGCTGCAACGGCGGGATGTGCGGCTGCGCTGCAACTGCCGGGTGTTGGAGGTGGCTAGCGACCAGATCCGCCTGCAGGGCGCTACCGGCGAGGAGCGCCTGGCCGTGGCCGGCGTGGTGTGGACCGCCGGCCTGGCCTTCGCGCCGCCGGCGATCCAACCGGAGGTCCAGGACAACCGGGGCCGGCTGGCCGTGAACGAGCACCTGCAGCTGATCGGCCAGCCCCAGATCTTTGCCCTGGGCGACATTGCCGCCCTGCACACCGGCAACAGCGACAGCGATTCCAGTGCCAGCCCAGGCGGTGGCCCCCCGCCCTGGCCGGCAACTGCCCAGGTGGCCTTTCAGCAGGCCACCTGCCTGGCCACCAACCTGATCCTGGCCCGCCGCCAGATGCCGCTGCAGGCCTTTCGCTTCCAGGACTTGGGCGAAATGCTCAGCCTCGGCCGCGGCGAGGCCACCCTGGTGGGCAGTGGGCTCACCCTCGCAGGCGCCGCCGCCTTCCAGCTCCGCCGCCTGGCCTACCTCACCCGCCTGCCGGGGCGTTCCCACCAGCTGAGGGTGGCGGCGGGCTGGCTGGCCGACTTGTGATGGCCGCCAGCCTGCCTGCGCCCAAGGGGCTACTCCTCGACGCCATGGGCACCCTGATCGGTCTGCGGGAGCCCGTGGGCCGCACCTACGCCCAGCTGGCTGAGGCACATGGCCTCAAGCTGGATCCACAGCGGATCGAACGGGGTTTCCGCCTGGCCTACCGGGACGCCCCTCCCCTGGCCTTCCCTGGCCTGGCCGGCCCGGAGCTGCGCGGGGCCGAGCTGGCCTGGTGGACCGAGCGGATCCGCAGCAGCCTGGCCGCTGCCGGCGCCGAGACAATGCCCGAATCCCTGGGCGAGGCCCTGTTCAACCACTACGCCGACGCAGCAGCCTGGCAGGTGTACGCCGATGTGGCATGCCAGCTGCCGCGTTGGTGTGAGCGAGGCCTCAAACTGGCGGTGGTGAGCAACTTCGACAGCCGCCTTTTCGGCCTGCTGGAGCAGCTCGGACTGTCCCGCTGGTTGCGTGCGGTGGTGGTCTCCAGCAGCGCCGGAGCGGCCAAGCCTGAACCAGCCCCGTTCCGCATCGCCCTCGAGCAGCTCCAGCTGGACGCCAGCCAGGTGTGGCATGTGGGCGACAGCCCGCAGGACGTGGCCGGCGCCGCCGCTGCCGGCCTGCCGTGCATCCAGGTGCGCCGCTCTTGAGGCAGGGGGTGCTGGCGGGGCGCACCGCGGGCCTGCGGCCGGCCCAGCGGCGGCGACTGGAGCGGCTCTGTCACCGCCGCCACCCGGAGGCGGGCGTAGCCGAGGAGCTGTGTTTGCAGCGGCTGGCCGAACTGAGCCGGGAGCTGGAGCTGCCCCTCACCCTGGTGGTCGATGGCCGCGGTCTCTGCCGGCTGCTGTGGGTGGGACCGCTGGAGCAGTCCGGGCGGTTGCTGGAGGCGCTGCCAGGCTCACCGCGCCGGCAGGGCAGTGGGCTGCGGCTGATCACCTGCTGCGGCCGCAGCAAGCACCTGGAACCGCCCCTGCTGGAAGGCGTGGTGGGGCTGGATCTGCACCCCTGCTTGTGGCTGCGTTTCGGCGACCGGCCGGAGAGCAGCGGCGCCTGGTCCGCCGAGTTGCTGGCCCCTTGCCGCAGCCCCGGAGCCGGGGAGGTCCAGCCCGCGTGGGCGCCGGTAGACCGCGGCGATCTGAGCGAGCTGTGCGAGCATCCGCCTCTAGCCGAAACCGAGGCGCAGCCAGCTTCGGCGCCCCTAGTCAGCGCAGCCACCGGGGCAGGCAAGGGAGTCGAACGAGTGCTGCTGCTATCCCTCTCCCCCGGCGATCGGGCCAAGGCCCAGCGCCAGATCGCCGAACTGGAGGGGCTGGTGCGCAGCGCCGGGGCGACCCCTGTGGGGGTGGTGGAACAGCGCCGCAGCCAGCCCGCTCCCCAGACGATCTGGGGGGAGGGCAAGCTGGCCGAAGCGGCGCTGGAAGCCCGGCGCCTGGGCGCCACCCTGGTGGTAACCGACCGGGAGCTGACGCCGGTGCAGGGCCGCAACCTCGAGCGCCTGCTTGATCTGCCGGTGAGCGACCGCAGCGAGCTGATCCTGGACATCTTTGCCCAGCGGGCCGCCAGCGCCGCCGGCCGGCTACAGGTGGAACTGGCCCAGTTGCGCTACCGGCTGCCGAGGCTGCTGGGTCGGGGCCGCAGCCTCTCCCGCCAGGGCGGCGGCATTGGCACCCGCGGGCCAGGTGAAACCCAGCTGGAAAAAGATCGCCGGGCAATCGCCCGGCGGATCGAACGGCTGCAGCGCGATGGGCGACAACTGGCCGAGCACCGGGCTCGCCTGCGCCAGGGACGCATCGGCCTGCGCAGGCTGGCGCTGGTGGGCTACACCAATGCCGGCAAGAGTTCGCTGCTCAATGCCCTCGGCAAGGGCCAGGGGCGCACGGCGGTGCTTGCGGAAAACAAGCTGTTCGCCACCCTCGATCCCACCACCCGCCGCATCGATCTAGCGGTGCCGGGGGAGCCAAGCCCCGAGACCCTGTTGCTCACCGACACGGTGGGCTTCATCCGCGAACTGCCGCCCGCCCTGATCGAGGCCTTCCGGTCCACCCTGGAGGAGACCCTCTCCGCCGATGGGTTGCTGGTGGTGGTGGACCTCAGCGATCCCAACTGGCCAGAGCAGCGCCGCACCGTGCAGGCCATCCTCGACTCCCTCGACTGCCACACTCCTCGGCGCCTGGTGGCCAACCAGATCGACCGCTGCAACGCGGCCGATCTGGAGCGGGCTCGCAGCCTCGAACCGGATGCCCTGTTCGTGTCGGCAACCGCAGGCCTCGGCCTCGAGCGCCTGCGCCGCATCCTGCGCGAGTGGCCACCGGCACCGGATCCGCAGGAATAACACACTAAAAAACCGTTAAATAGGAGAGTCCACAGCCCGGTCCATGGCTACGCCGATCCACAATGTTCTGCAGGCCGGTCGGCATTCCCAAGTTTGCAGGTGGCCTATACTTGGCCCATCTCGGCCATCACCATGAACGAGCTCGCGCAGGCCCTGCTCCAGCCTGGCGCCCAGATCACCCTGGCGGTCCTGGCAGGGTCGGTTTTCCTGTTCATCGGTGGCTGGCTGGCACCCGAGGTCACCGGCCTGCTCGCCGCCGGACTGCTGATCGCCACGGGGGTGCTCAGCCCGGCGGAAGCAATGCGGGGCTTCGGCAGCCCAGCCGTGATCACGCTGATCGGCCTGTTTGCCCTCTCGGCGGGCCTGTTCCGGGCCGGTGGTCTTGATCGACTCCGGGGCCTGCTGGGCTCCGATGCCATCCGCAGTCCCCGGCGCATGATCCTCCTGGTCACCGCCGTGGTGGGTCCGGTTTCAGCCTTCGTGCCCAACACCCCGATCGTGGCTGCCCTGCTGCCGGTGCTGGAGAGCTGGTGCCAGCGCCGTGGCATCTCTCCCTCCCGGGTGCTGCTACCTCTCTCCTTCGCCACCGTGCTGGGAGGCACGCTCACCCTGATCGGCAGTTCCGTGAATCTGCTGGCCAGCGAGGTGAGTGAGCGCATGGGCTATGGCGCTTTTGGACTGTTCAGCTTCACCGGTATCGGCCTGGGGGTATGGCTGAGCGGCAGCCTGCTGATGGTGCTGCTGTCCGACCGCCTGCTGCCCGATCGGGGGCTGAACGACGACGACCTGGTGGCCGACCTGGCCAGCAGCGGCTACCTCACCGAAGTGGATATCCCGCCGGCATCCGAGCTGATCGGCCAATCCCTGCACGCCAGCCGCCTGCAGCGGCGTTTTGACGTCGACGTGCTGGAACTGCACCGAGGCCGGGAACGGATCCTGCCCCCACTGGCCGACCACACCCTGGAGGTGGGCGACCGCCTGCTGCTGCGCTGCAGCCGCAACGACCTGTTGCGGCTTCAACAGGAGAGCACGGTGGTGCTCGCCCCCTCCACCGATCCGGGCATCCCACAGCCCGTCAGCGACCCGACAGCCCGGCAGCGCATGGTGGAAGTGCTCCTGCCGTCCGGGTCTGCCCTCACCGGCGACAGCCTGGGCAACCTGCGCTTCCGCCAGCGCTACAACGCCACCGTCCTCGCCCTGCGACGCGGCAACCAGGTGGTGAGGGAGCGGCTCGGCCAGGTGGTGCTGCGTGAAGGCGATGTGCTGCTGCTCCAGGGCCCGAAGGATGCCATCCGGGGCCTGCAGGCAAACAACGATTTGGTGGTGCTCGAGCAACTGGAGAACGATCTGCCCACTGTGAATCGCAAGCACGTGGCGATCGCCATCAGCGTGCTGGTGATCGTGCTGGCCGGCCTGGAGGTGCTGCCCCTGGTGGCTGCCGTCCTGCTCGGCACCGTGGCGATGGTGGCCACCGGCTGCCTGCGGCCCGGGGAGCTGCAGCGGGCGATCCGACTCGACGTGATCCTGCTGCTGGGATCCCTGGCCAGCTTCAGCGTGGCCCTGGAGAAAACCGGCCTGGCAACCGCGCTGGCCGGAGCCCTCATGCAGGGCCTCTCGGGCTGGTCAGTTTACGCTTCACTCCTGGCTGTGTTTCTGTTCTCCACCCTGCTCACCGAAGTGATGAGCAATGCCGCGGCCGTGGCCCTGCTGATCCCGGTGGCCGGGCAGCTGGCCGTGGGCTTGGGGCTACCTCCCCTGGCCTTCGTCTACGCCGTGCTGTTCGGCGCCAGCCAGAGCTTTCTGAGCCCGGTCGGCTACCAGACCAACCTGATGGTGTTCGGGCCTGGTCGATACAAATTCCTGGATGTCACCCGCTATGGACTCCCCCTCACGTTCGCCATGACCCTGATTGTGCCCCTGCTGATCTGCCGACACTTCAACCTCTAGGGACTAGTCCCAGGGTCGGCTCTGCGGTGCCGATGTGTCTGCCTGCCCCTGAAGGGTTAGGCCAAACCGTTCATTTCCCCAGCAGCATTGCTGCAGGGGGAATGCCTTTCTCTCCTGATCCCATCCCATTCTCACTTCCCCTGTCATGAGCCTCCAACTCGGCGACACCGTGCCTGACTTCACCCAGGATTCCCAGCTGGGCACGATCAACTTCTACGACTACGCCGGCGACAGCTGGGTGGTGCTTTTCTCCCACCCCGCCGATTACACCCCCGTCTGCACCACCGAGCTGGGTGAGGTGTCACGCCTGCGCCCCGAATGGGAGAAGCGCAATGTGAAGACCATCGCCCTGAGCGTGGATTCAGCAACCAGCCACAAGGGTTGGATCGGCGACATCAACGAGACCCAGAACACCACGGTCGACTACCCGATCTTGGCCGACGAAGACAAGAAAGTGAGCGATCTCTACGGGATGATCCATCCCAATTCGCTCAACAATCTTACTGTGCGCTCGGTGTTCATCATCGATCCCAACAAGAAGCTGCGCCTGCAGATCACCTATCCCGCCAGCACCGGCCGCAACTTCGACGAGATCCTGCGGGTGATTGATTCCCTGCAGCTCACCGACTATCACCAGGTAGCCACCCCGGTGAACTGGAAGGACGGCGACGACTGCGTGGTCGTGCCCTCGATCCCCACGGAGGAAGCCCGCAACAAGTTTCCGAAGGGCGTCACCGAAATCAAGCCCTACCTGCGCATGACTCCCCAGCCCAACAAGTGAGGCTGCAGGTCCGTTGAGCGAGCATGCCCCTGGCCCTCCCGCCGGGGGTTTCCACCAACAAAGCAGCCCAGGGCATCGGGGCTAGAGGTCAATGGGTAGAGGGCAATGACAGGAAGCAGCCGCTGGCGCACTGGCACTGCCGTGCTCGGCCTGATGAGTGGCACCAGCGCCGATGGGGTGGATGCGGTGCTGGCCTGGTTCCAAGGGAAGCCGAGCCGGCCCCACTGGCGCATCGTGAACAGCAGCTTCCTGGCCTATCCCGATGACCTGCACCAGCAACTGATTGCCGCCGGCCAGGGGCAGCCTTGCAGCAGCGCCACCTGGCTCAACCTGGCCGAAGCCCTCACTGAACATCACGCCGCCGCTGCCCGCCTGTGCGACCCCCAGGGATTGGCTGCCCTTGTGGGCTGCCATGGCCAGACCGTCTGGCATCGCCCCCCCGATGGCGCGCGCCGCGGCGCCAGCTGGCAGGTGTTGCAGGGTCCGCTGCTGGCGCAGTTGCTGCAGCGCCCAGTGATCTTCGACTTCCGGGCCGCCGATCTGGCCCTGGGTGGCCAGGGGGCGCCGCTGGTGCCGCCGGCCGATGAGGCCCTGCTGGGCCGGGTGGCGGGCTGGCGGGCCCTGCTTAACCTCGGGGGCATCGCCAACATCACCCTGCTGCCGCCGGCCTGCGGGCCGGATCGGCAGAAAAGCGTGCAGGGATGGGACTGCGGCCCCTCCAACACCCTGCTCGACCTGGCGGTGAGCCGCTTCAGCCAGGGCCGGCAGAGCTTCGATCCTGATGGCAGCTGGGCGGCCCAGGGCCAGCCAGATCTGCCGCTGATCGCCACCTGGTTGGAGGAGAGCTACTTCCGGCAGCCGCCGCCTAAATCCACCGGCCGGGAACTGTTCGGCGCCGCCGACCTGGATCGACGACTGGCCGAGCTGGAGCAGGCCGCGCGCCAACGGGGCAGCGCGTTGGAACCCGCCGACGCCCTGGCCAGCCTCACGACCCTGAGCGCTGCGGTGGTGGCCCAGGACCTCAGCCGGCTGGCGACCCGGCCGGTGGAGTTGCTGGTGGCGGGCGGCGGCTGCCGCAACCGCACCCTGATGGCCGAGCTGGTCCGCCGCTGCAGCGGCACGGCCGTCCGCCCCCTGGCCGACCTGGGCATCGCCGACAACCAACGGGAGGCCCTGGTGTTCGCGCTGCTGGCCTGGTGGCATCAACAAGCCCACCCCGGCAACGCCCCCAGTGTCACCGGCGCCAGGGCAGGGTGCCGGCTGGGTGTCAGGGCCGAACCGGCTGGCCCACTGAACTGAAGCGGTCTGAGGGCGGCGCCCCTCAGTCGGGCCGCTGCAGCCGCACCCGGCGGGGAGCCCCACGCAAGCGGCGTGGGCCCTGGTTTTCCTGCCGTTCCAGCTGGCGCCGAAAACGATCGGAACCGCCCAGCGAGGGTGCCTGCTGCCCGGCCTGCTGGCGGAGCTGGCTATCCAGCCGCTCCACG
>JBIKUY010000358.1:0-2819 GCA_044347355.1 Prochlorococcaceae cyanobacterium
GATCAGGGAGGCCACGGTGATGCCGGTGATCGTGAGCACCGGCAGCAGCGCGTTGGGCAGGGCGTGGCGCAGCACCACCTGGCGCTCGCCGATGCCGCGGCTTCGGGCAGCTTCCACGTAGTCGGAGCCCAAGGCGCGGCGCAGGTTGAGGCGCAGCGCGTTGGTGAAGATGCCGCTGAGCAGCAGGGCCAGGGTGCAGGCCGGCAGGGTGAGGTGGCGGAGACTGCCTGCCAGGGCTTGCCAGTCACCGCCGCTCAGCCCCTGGCGCAGGCTGTCGAGCAGGTAAAAGCCGCTGCCGCTGGGGGGCACCAGGGTGGCGGGGAAGCGCCCGCCCACCGGCAGCCAGCCCAGCCACACGGCGAAAACCAATTGCACCAGCATCGCCGCCCAGAACGGTGGCAGGGCGTAGGTGCCCACGCCGTAGAGGCGGCCCGCCAGGTCGAGCTTGCCCTCTGGCCGGGCAATGCCGGAGAAGCCCACGGCCAGGCCCACCAGGGCGGCCAGCAGCAGGGCCGTGATGCCCAGCTCCAGGCTGGCCGGAAGGCTTTGGCCAATGATCCGGGCCACCGGCTCCTGGCTGTTCAGCGATTCGCCCAGGTTGCCGCGCAAGAGATTGCCGAGAAACTGGCCGTACTGCTCCAGGAGGCTGCGGTCGAGCCCCAGCTGGCTGCGCAGGGCGGCCCGGGCCGCCTCGGGGGCCCGGGTGCCCAGCACCGCGTCCACCGGGTCGCCCGGGGCCACCCGGAGCAACAGAAACACCAGGCTGGCGATCAGCCAGAGCATCACCGGCACCAGGGCCAGGCGGGCTGCCAGGTAGCGGAGTAGGGAGCGGCGGCGGCTCATGGCTGGCGTTCCAGCTCCTGCAGCAGCAGCCGACCGTTGCCGTCAAACCGGGGGGTGGCCAGCTTGACCTGGGCCCAGGCCCGCGGGGTGACCAACCAGAGCGGCAGGTAGGGGGCTGCCCGGGCGGTGCGCCGCTCGATCTCCGCCAGTAGCTGGCGCCGCGCGTTGCCGGTCAGGCCCTCGCTGCGCAGCAGTTCTTGCTGCAGGCCGGGTTCCGTCCAGAAACTGCCACTGAGGGCGCTTTCTCCCTTGAGGCAGCGACCCCCCTCGGCCTCGGTGCAGCTGATCAGGGGGAAGAGATAGGCCTCCGGGTCGGGTACGGCGCCGCGCCAGTCGAGCATCACGGCGGCGAAGGCCCCCTCCCCTAGCTGGCGATACACGGTGGTCGACTCCATGCCGTTGGGCTGCAGCACGATGCAATCGTCGAGATCGCGGGCCAGCTGGGCCTGCCAGGTGAGCACCATCAGGCGGTCGGAAGGTGAGCGGCAGCTCCAGGCGCCGGCCATCGCAGTAGCCGGCCTCACGGAACAGCTGGCGCGCCGTGGCCGGGGCATAGGCGGGCCAGAGGTCCTGGCCGCGTTCGCTCACCGCTGGCGGCACCAGGTTGCGCAGGGCTGGGCGCAGGCCCTGGCTCACCCGCTCACTGATGCGAGCGCGGTCGAGGCTGTGGGCCAGGGCCCGGCGGAGGTTGGGGTTGTTGAAGGGCGGTTGGTCGGTGTGAAGGGTGATGTAGCCGATCTCCAGGGCCGGCCCCTCGCCCTGGCGCATGGCGCCCCGGCCAGCTTGCTGCTGCAAGGCCTGCTGATGGTCTTCATGCAGGCCGGTGGAGAGCAGTACATCCACCTCACCGCTGCGCATGGCGCCGTAGAGGGCGGTGGAGTTACCCAGGCTGATCAGGTCGATGCCGCCATTGCGCGGCCGGGCTCCCCAGTAGTCGGCAAAGGGTTCAAGCCGCTGTTGCTGGTCGCTGAAGGCGGTGAGACGGTAGGGGCCCGTGCCCACGAAGCGATCGGGCAGGGCCTTGTCGGCATTCAGGCGGTAGGCGGTGGGCGAGACCGGGGTGAGGTTGATCGTGCTGAGCAGTTCGGGCAGCACGGTGGTGGGCCGCTTGAGGCGCAGTTCCAGCTCGTGGCTGCCGCTGGCGCGCACGCTGGCGATGCGGTCGTCGAGCAGGTAGCTGAGGGTGCCGATCGCCAGGAAGCGCTCCAGGCTGAACACCATGGCCGCCGCATCGAAGGGGGTGCCGTCGTGGAAACGCACCCCCTGGCGCAGGGGAATGCGCACCGTGAGGCTATCGCCGCTCACCTGGGGCAGGGCGGTGGCCAGGGCTGGCTCCAACTGGCCGTCGGGGCCGAGCCGGTAGAGGGGATCACCGAGGGCGCTGAGCAGCTGGGTGGCGCCGAAGGTGGAGGCCCGCACCGGATCCACAGAGCCCACACGGGCGCTGGTCGCCACCACCAGGCGATCGCTGCGGCGCTGGGGCTGGCAGCCGTGCAGCAGGGGCAGGAGCAGGGCGGCGATGCTGATCAGGCCTGCGGCCAGCCTGGGAAACAGCCGCACAGACCTGATCAAGAGAAATCTTGCGGTGACTTTATCCGGCCGTCATTCAAGGGCGGTGGGGCCGTTCTGGCCGCACCTGCTGCAGGGAAATTTCAAACACCTCGGAACCTTGGCGGCCAAGGGGCCAGCGGCGCACCCAGCAGCGGTTGTGGCGGTCATCCACGCCGATGACCTGATAAAGCTGCTCATCGGCGGCGTCCAGCCGAACACACTCACCCTGGCTGGGCAGGTGTTGGCTGGGGCTGGTGCAGGGAAAGGCTGTCATGCGGTGGGGTGTAGATGGAACGGAATCAGGTGCGTTGGCTGTTGGGTTGGGGGTATGGGGGTTGTGCTGATCCCGGGGCTGGACCTCGATCGGCGTGGGCAAGCCGGGATGGAGGCATGGTGCGGGGCCTGGTCGGGATAAAAATGTTCGT
>JBIKUY010000029.1:0-11132 GCA_044347355.1 Prochlorococcaceae cyanobacterium
CCTCATCACTGGGGCAGTTGCGATCAAGTCCGGTGGGCTTCAGCGAGCAGGGCGAGCACCTCGGCATCCGCGAGCTGTTCAAAGTGGCGGTACCAGATGCCAACGGCCTCAAGATTGGACACGGCCGCCAGCACCGTGATTCGATCGACAAGAGGGGCCAGCTCGGCTAGGACCTGCCGGTCGGCCACAGGAACCGCTAGCTGCAAGGAGGCAGGAGCACAGCGCCGAAGAGAGATCAGGGCAGCCCGCAGCGTCATGCCGGTGGCCACGCCGTCATCCACCACCACCAGCGGCAGGCCCCGCAGACTGGCTGGATCGGGGTCCCCGAACAACCGCTGACGACGCATCAATTCCTGGCGCTGGGACCGAAGCCAGCCGCCCCGATGGGCCGCCGTTTCATGGTGCCTGGCTGCACCACCGTTGCGCCACACCGTGACGCCCCCTGGAGCTACCGCGCCAATGGCCAGTTCGGGATTGCCTGGATCGGCCACCTTGCGCACGCACCAGGTGGCCAGGGGCAGCACCAGCGCAGCGGCCATTGCCGCGGCCACCGCCACCCCTCCCCGGGGCAGGGCTAGCAGCAGGGCAGGGGGGCGCAGATGGCCACACTCTCCAGCCAGGGCCAGGCCGGCCTGGCGCCGATCGTCCCAGAGCGGAGGCAACCAGATCGGTGGGGATTCGACCACAGAGGTGTCGAGCATCACAGGAGTCCTAGCCAGCAACGGCTGCAATGACCGAGCCTTCGTTCAGTGCCAGGAGCCTCCTGCCATGGCCACCTTCACGATCAGCCTCGAAGACGGCCGCAGCTTCAGCTGTGCCGACGACACCTACATCCTCGACGCCGCAGAGGAACAGGGCATCGACCTGCCCTATTCCTGCCGGGCCGGCGCCTGCAGCACCTGCGCCGGCCGCATCCTTTCCGGCAGCGTGGATCAGTCCGACCAGAGCTTCCTGGATGATGAGCAGATCGCCGAGGGTTTCGCCTTGCTCTGCGTGAGCTATCCGATGGCCGACTGCACGATCAAGCCGGAAGTGGAAGAGGAGCTCTGAGGAGCTCCCAGCCACTCAGTCAGCCAGCATTGGCTGGCTGGGCACCGGCAGCGGCTCCACCTTCCAGATCCGCTCGGCGTACTCCTGGATGGAGCGGTCGCTGGAGAAGAAGCCACAGCCCATCGTGTTAGCCAGCGACATCGCCGCCCAGCGGGGTCGGTCCATCCAGGCCCGATCCGCTTCCTCCTGGGCCCGGCGATAGTCGCCGAGGTCAGCCATCACCTTGAACGGATCATGGCTGGTGAGGCTGGCCAGCAACGGGTGATACAAGTCGCGGTCGCCATCACTGAAGTGGCCGGACCCGATCAGCGACAGCACGTCGCGGGCGATCGGATCCTGTTCAATCCAAGACATCGGGTGATACCCCAGCCGATCGAGCTCAACAACCTGTTCGGTGGTGTGACCGAACAGGAAGAAGTTGTTTTCACCCACCCGCTCGCGGATCTCCACGTTGGCACCATCCAGGGTGCCGATGGTCACGGCCCCGTTGAGCGCCATCTTCATATTGCCCGTGCCGGAGGCCTCCTTGCCGGCGGTAGAGATCTGCTCGGAGAGATCCACGGCCGGATACACCAGCTGCCCGAGACTTACACTGAAGTTTGGTAGAAAAACCGCCCGCAGGCGACCCTGCATCGCAGGGTCCATGTTCACGATCTCGGCGATTCCCACGAGCAGCCGGATGATCAGCTTGGCCATCGCATACCCCGGGGCCGCCTTGCCGCCGAACAGGAACGTGCGCGGGGGCAGATCCTCGCCGTTGCGCAGGCGCAGGTAGCGCTCCACGATCAACAAGGCCGCCAGGTGCTGGCGCTTGTACTCATGAATACGCTTCACCTGCACATCGAAGAGGGAAGTGTGATCCAACAGCAGCCCGAACTGCTGCTGCACATGATCGATCAGCCGGCGCTTGCCCTGATTCTTCACCCCCTGCCAGCGCTCCAGGAAGGCAGGATCGGTTGCATAGGAATCCAGATCCTGCAACGCCGTCAGATCCCGCCGCCAGCGGTCGCCCAGCACCTCATCGAGAAGACCTGCAAGGGATGGGTTTGCCACCGCCATCCAGCGGCGGGGTGTGACCCCGTTGGTCACGTTGGTGAACCGCTCCGGCCAGAGTTCCGCGAAATCGGCCAGCAGATGTTCGCGCAACAGGCGGCTGTGCAGTTCAGCAACGCCGTTGGTGCGGTGGCTTCCCACCACAGCGAGATGGGCCATGCGCACGCGCCGATGGGGCCCCTCCTCAATCAGCGAGAGGCGTGTGAGCTTCTCGGGCTGGCCCGCAAAGCGGATGCGTGCCATGCGTAGAAAGCGGGCATTGATCTCATAGATGATCTCCAGATGGCGCGGCAGCAACTGTTCAAACAGCTCCACACCCCAGGTTTCCAAGGCCTCCGGCAGCAGGGTGTGGTTGGTATAGCTGAGGCTGGCGGTGGTGATGGCCCAGGCCCTATCCCAGTCGATGCTGTGCCCATCGATCAATAGGCGCATGAGTTCAGCCACAGCGATCGCTGGGTGGGTGTCATTCATCTGCACCGCGAATTTTCGATGGAACTGCTCGACCGGCAGCCCCTGACCCTGCAGGATGCGGAACATATCCTGTAGAGAACAGCTCACAAAGAAGATCTGCTGGCTGAGTCTCAGACGCTTGCCCTGGTCGAACTCATCATTGGGATAGAGCACCTTGGAAAGCGTTTCCGACTGCACCTTGCGCAAAACCGCCCGGGTGTAGTCGCCGGCATTGAAGGAAGCGAAATCGAAGGCATCCGGTGCCGCCGCCGACCAAAGCCGCAGGGTGTTGGCAGTGTTGACGCCATAACCGAGGATCGGCGTGTCGTGGGCGACGCCGATCACGGTGTGTCCGCCGATCTCCACCGGATAACTCCACTCGGGGCGAATCACCTCCCAAGGGTTGCCCTGGGCGAGCCAGGGATCCGTGCTCTCCACCTGTCCCTGGGGGGTGATCTGCTGGCGGAAGATGCCGAACTCATAGCGAATCCCATAGCCGATGGCAGGGAGCTCCAAGCTGGCCATCGACTCCTGGAAACAGGCGGCCAGCCGTCCCAGGCCACCATTGCCCAGGCCCGGTTCCGGCTCAAGGGCCAACAACTCCTCCAGCTCAAGACCCAGCTCACGGCAGGCCAGTTCAGCCTCCCGGCGGATGCCGAGATTCACCAGATTGTTGTCGAGGTGCGGACCCAACAGGTATTCAGCCGAGAGATACACCGCCGTGCGCACCTGGGCCCGGGTGTAGGCCTCAGCCGTCTGCACCCAGCTCTGTAACAGGCGATCCCTCACGGCGAGGGCCAGGGCCCGGTAATGGTCGTGGCGGGTGGCCAGCGACTCCGATTTGGCCTGGCTGAAATAAAGATGGCGGCGCATGGCCTGGGCCAGTTCACTGAGGGCCATTGAGCTCTCCCCACGCAGAATGGTGATCGATCACATCTGCATCAACCCTGTCGTGATGCGCTGCCTGATCAGCTACCGAACCTGGCGGATTAAGCATCTCTGCCAAAATGCCCGCGCCATGGCTGGCAGGTTCCGACTGCCGATCCCGTAACAACGGCAGCAACAGGAGGGCAGGGTGCCGGCGTTGGCTTAGGCCACCGGCATCAGAAACGCCCCATGCCTTCCCTCCCCCGTCTCAAGGCCATCGAGTTGATCCTGGATCGGCCAGCTGTCGCGGTGGAACCCAGTGCCGAACTGCACGAGCTCTGGGCCCGAGATGTGTTTTCCCTCGACAAGATGAAGTCGGCCCTACCCAAGGCCGTGTTCAAGTCGCTGCAGCGCACCGTCACAGAAGGCGGCAAGCTCGACACCTCGGTGGCGGATGTGGTGGCCCAGGCCATGAAGGACTGGGCCACAAGCCGCGGAGCCCTTTACTACGCCCACGTTTTCTATCCCCTCACCAACCTCACCGCCGAGAAGCACGACGGCTTCATCTCGCCCCAAGGCGACGGCAAGGCCATTACCGAATTCACCGGCAAGCTACTGGTGCAAGGCGAGCCCGATGGCTCCTCCTTCCCCAATGGCGGCATCCGCTCCACCTTTGAAGCCCGGGGCTACACCGCCTGGGATGTGACCAGCCCGGCCTGGCTGATGGAGACCCCCAACGGGGTCACCCTCTGCATCCCCACGGTGTTCGTGAGCTGGACCAGCGAGGCCCTCGACAAGAAAACGCCGCTGCTGCGTTCCAACGCGGCCATGAACAAGCAAGCCCAGCGGCTGCTGCGCCTGCTCGGGGAAACCGAGATCGCTCCGGTGAACTCCAGCTGTGGCGCCGAGCAGGAGTATTTCCTGGTGGATGCGGCCTTCACCACGCTGCGGCCCGACTTGCAACTGGCCGGCCGCACCCTATTCGGGGCACCGCCGGCGAAGGGCCAGCAATTCGACGACCACTACTTCGGTGCCATCCCCGAACGGGTGCAGGTGTACATGCAAGACGTGGAGCAACAGCTCTATAAGTTCGGCATTCCCGCCAAGACCCGCCACAACGAGGTGGCCCCGGGCCAGTTTGAGATCGCCCCGTTCTTCGAGGCGGCGAATGTGGCCACCGACCACCAGCAGCTCACCATGACCGTGCTGAAAACCACGGCCAAGAAGCATGGCTTCACCTGCCTGCTGCACGAGAAGCCCTTCGCCGGCGTCAACGGCAGCGGCAAGCACGTGAACTGGTCGATCGGCAATCCCACCCAAGGCAACCTGCTCGATCCGGGCTCCACTCCCCACGACAACCTGCAGTTCCTGCTGTTCTGCTCAGCCGTGATCCGCGGCGTCCACAAGTTCGGCCCCTTAATGCGGGCGGCGATCGCCACCGCCAGCAACGACCACCGTCTCGGGGCCAATGAGGCACCTCCGGCGATCATCTCGGTGTACCTGGGGAGCCAGCTGGAAGAAATCTTCGGTCAAATCCAAAGCGGCACCCTGGAGGGCTCAGCTGAAGCCGCCCTGATGTCGCTGGGGGTGGACACCCTGCCCGACCTGAACAAGGATCCCGGCGACCGCAACCGCACCTCCCCCTTCGCCTTCACCGGCAACCGCTTTGAGTTCCGAGCTGTGGGATCGGGACAGTCTGTGGCTGGACCGCTGGTGGTCCTGAACACGGTGCTGGCCGACTCCCTGGCCTGGATCAGCGATCAGCTCGAGGAGGCGATGGGGCAGGGCATGGGCCTTGGGGAAGCCGCCTTTGCGGTGATCAAAACCACCATGGACCTGCACGGTGCCGTTGTGTTCGGCGGGGATGGCTATTCCGAGGCCTGGCACCGCATCGCAGTGGAGGAGCGGGGCCTGGAGAACCTGCGGACCAGTGCCGATGCCCTGCCCGTGCTGCAGCGTCCTGAGGTGCGCAACCTCTTTGAGCAACAGGGCGTGCTCAGCCCGGTGGAACTGGAAAGCCGGTTTGAGGTCTACGCCGAGCAGTACATCCTGGCCATCGAAGTGGAGGCGAAGCTGGTGTTGCGTATGGCCCGCAGCCAGATCTACCCGGTGGCCATGGCCTATCTGGATCAGCTCAGCCAGTCGCTGCGCAACCAGGAAGCCATCGGGCTGAGTCCGGATCGCAGCCTGGTCACCCAGCTCTCCGAGTTGAGCCAGAGCCTTCTCTCGGGCTGCACCAAGCTTGAGGAGGCGATGACCCATCACGACGGTGGCGTGAGCGAGCACCTCAACCATTGCGCCACCACGCTGCTTCCCTGCATGGAGACAGTGCGCGAAGCCGTGGACGGGCTAGAGCAGTTGATCGATGACGGCTCTTGGCCTCTACCCACCTACCAGGAGATGCTGTTCATGCGCTGAAACCAGGGGGCTACCGAATCCGACGTGCCAATCGCAGGCACGCCGGATTCCAATCAATGGAGTCCAATCAATGGATTCCAGCCCACGCTGCCGACAGCCGGTCTCCGCCAGCCAAAATGTTCAAGCCAGCAAGCCACGCGCCGCGCGAGCGCGGCATCTAGGCTGTTCTATTCAAGGTAGTTTTCTGAGTTCCACGGTTTCCCCCGGCGCTGGCCCGCGTCCCCACCAGCGGCTGGAGCTCCAGTCCAGCCCAAAACCTGCTGATTCAGCTGGCCAGCAAAGGACAGGCGCACAACCAGCAGTCGCGGTCCCTCCGCTCCGGCGGGTGCTTCATGGCCTGGGCCCACCGTTCATCCTGGTCATGCACCTGGGCTGCGGACTTCTTCTGGTGGAGGGCCTCGATTGGATGGCCAGCCTCTGGGCTCTGGCGCTCTATGTCGTGCGCATGCTGGGCACCACAGCGATTTATCACCGTCTGGTGACCCATCGCAGCTACGAGGCACCCCGCATGGTGTGGTGGCTGGGTTGCCTGATCACCGCCTCAGCTGGACAAATGGGCCCGAGCTGGTGGAAGGCCCATCACCAGGCCCATCACCGCCATGTGGACAGCCCACGCGATCCCCATAGCCCCCTGCTGAACACCAGCCGCTGGCGAGGCTTTTGGCATGCCCAGGTGGGCTGGCTACTCGGCCCCAGCTTCCACCCCAGCAGCCTGCCGGCCGATGTGGAAGCGGATCCGGTGCTGCGTGTGATTGACCGGCTCCACATCCTGCCGGCCCTCGGCCTGGCCTGGTTGTCCTGGCAGCTCGGTGGGCTGCCCTGGCTGGCGGCGTACTGCCTAAGCACCACCTTGCTGTTTCACGGCGTGGCCACTGTGAATTCACTGGCCCATCTAGCCGGCGGGCAACCCTTTGCCACTGCTGATGGCAGCCGCAACAACCCCTGGGTGGCGCTGATCACCCTGGGCGAGGGTTGGCACAACCTTGCCCGACCCCACCTACAGCTTCATCCGGTTGCTAGAGCGACTGGGCTGGGCTCGGCGGTTACGCATTCCCAGCGAACGGGCCCTGTTGGCCCGTGCCAGCGAAGCTGGCTCCCTGTGATGGTGAAACAAAAAGCGCCGCCGCAGCGACGCTTGCTCCTCCCTGGATCGCCCGACAGGAGCATCGTGCGATCGAACCAACCGTAAGGCGCAGAGAATGCAGGCCTAGGGAACAACTACATCACCACAGCTTTACGAAGTCTGTGAGGATTTGAGTCAACAGATCACAACATTCCGAGCGGTTCTTTGAGCGATGTGCCGTTTTTGATCCAGCAGCTGGCATACCAGCCGTTGCAGGTTCAGGATGAAAGCAGTGAATCGAAGCCAGCCCTACTGCTTTCCCGGCAGGCCACCCCGTTCTGGGGAACCGATGAAGCGAACCGATGAGCTGAACCAATGAGAACCTTGCATCTGATCCCCGACCGCATCCATGGTTGCGACAACCCAATGCAGGTGGTGGCACGGGCTCTGCGTTACTTTTCGCTCCATGGCAGTGATCCACTGCCCTTACCCGAACTGGCCGAAGCTCTGGACATCAGTGAGGATTGCCTCGAATACAGCTTTGATCAGGTGCGGGGCATGACCACGGCCCAAGCCTTGCAGGTGCATCGTCTGAACCGCTTGTTTACCGTGCTCAGTGCTGAGCCCCGGCAGCCCCTGGAGCAGGCGATCCGTCGCTGTGGACTGGCCCAGACCCGCGGTGTGGTGCCCCTCTTTGAGCAGACGTTTGGCATTGAAATGGCCCTGTTTCTGCTCACCTGTCGCAGGGCCGCTGAGGACCGCCTTTTTCGCCGCGAGCATCAGGATTCCCATGCGCTGGTGCTTAGTACCAGCGCATGCCCCACAGCCAAGAGCTGACCCGAAAAGCGCAACTGCTAGTCTTTACCAATGCAAATCACACCCCCCTAAACTGCTAACAGAATTTGGTTGCAGCGGTACCTGTTTAGGGCTGCACGACTTTTGAGGGTGAAGCCGTCAGCGCCCACCCCGAGCGTCTGTGCTCGTCGTAGAGCATGAGGCCCAGACTTCAAGGCAAGCGTTCATCGATCGACTCTTGAAACCGTACAGAAATGGTTTCCGCTGAGAGCCAAGCCTGTGATTCAAGCCAACGCAGGCATCGGCTTCATTGCAGCCGTTGACGCCAACTGGATCGGACCGCTGACCAGCTCCATGCCACCAATGCGTGACGGAGTGATCGGACCCAACGCTGGAGCAGGCAGCAGTCGATCTCCCCCTTCCTGAGCCCATTTCATGCGCAGAAGCTGGCAACTCGTGCCCAATCGTGCCGCCATCCCCAGCGAACTGCTGGCCGGCATGGTGGTGGCCCTCGGCATCATTCCTGAGGCCATTGCCTTCTCAATCGTGGCCGGCGTCGACCCCCAGGTGGGGCTGTTCGGCTCGATCTGCATCCTGATCGTTGTGTCGCTCCTGGGCGGCCGGCCCGGCATGGTGTCGGCCTGCACGGCCGGTGTGGCCCTGCTGATGGGGGGACTGATGCAATCCCATGGCCTCAGTTATCTCCTGGCCGCCTCCATTCTTGCCGGCGTGTTCCAGATTGTCTGGGGCTATCTGCGGCTTGCCTATCAGATGCGCTTTGTGCCGCGGGCTGTGACCGTTGGCTTCGTGAACGCCATCGGCGTCTTGATCTTTCTCGCCCAGCTTCCCCAGTTGGGGCTGGGCCGCGATGGCGCCGAAACCATCCCCAGCCTGGCCGCTTCCGGCCAGAGCGTGAGCTGGCCCTGGGTGTGGGCCCTGGTGGCCCTGGGTCTGGTGATCATTTACCAGCTGCCCAGGCTCACCCACCTGGTGCCCTCCACCCTGGTGGCGATCCTGGTGATCAGCGGCCTGGCGGAATGGTTGCAACTGCCGGTGCCACGGGTGGGCGACCTGGGCCAACTGCCCACCAGCCTGCCGGTGTTCCAAGTTCCCGCAGTGTTCGCCTCGTTTGAAAGCTGGGGGATCATCCTGCCGACAGCCCTGGCCATCTCCTTTGTGGGCCTGCTGCAGTCGTTCCTCACCGCCAACGTGGTGGAGGACCTGCTCGATCAGGAGGCCGACTACGAAGCAGAAGCCAGGGCCGAGGGCCTGGCCAACATCACCGCCGGCCTGTTCGGCGGCATGGCCGGAGCTGGAATGATCGGCCAATCGGTGATCAACCTCGAATCCGGTGGACGCCACCGCCTCTCCACCCTTACGGCAGGAGTGGGACTGTTGGTGCTGGTGATCGCCCTGAGCAACTGGCTGGCCAGGATCCCGATGGCCGCACTCGTGGCCGTGATGATCATGGTGTCGATCAGCACGGTGAACTGGGAGTCGTTCCTGCGAGCCCGGCTGGTGCCCAAGAGCGACACCGCCGTGATGCTGCTCACCCTGGTGCTGGCCCTGATCACCCGCAACCTGGCGATCGCCGTGCTGGTGGGGGTGGCCTTGGCTGGAATCCTGTTCAGCCGCAAGGTGGCCAAGGTGATCGCGGTGACGGCCAGCTGGAAGGCGGAGGACTGGCTGCACTACACGGTGCAGGGCCAGCTGTTCTTTGTGAGCACGGTGTACTTCCTGGCCGGCTTCAAACAGCACGAACATCCAGCGCGGGTCACCATCGACATGGCTGAAGCCCATATCTGGGATCAAACGGGCATGCGGGCCTTGGATCAGGTGGTGCGCAAGCTGAGGCAAGGCGGCTCAGCGGTGGAGCTGCTCAATCTCAACGCCGGGAGCCTGGATCTGTTCAGCCGCATCAGCGAGAGCACCGATGCCCTGAGGGAGGATCCGCAGGGCCAAGGTGGGTTCAACGCAGAACTGGGAGCATGAGTGCAGCAACCGCCTGGCTGCTGGGTGAATTCACCGCCGCCGAGAAGGCAAAAACAGCCGATTGGCTCACAGCACTGGGGGCCTCTCCCTAAATCGGCACTCAAGACAAGGCTTGGAGATCAGCAAACCGGCTGGCAATTGCCCGGGCCCGGGCCTGCAACACTTCGGCCAGCTGTTGAATTGCCGGTTGGCCGGCAAGATCCCGGCGCACAACCAGGGCATCACCGCAGATCAATTGCAGATCCCAGTCGAGCCTGGTGGTGCACGGCATCAATCCCTCCGTGAGGGTGTTGCCGTACAACAAGGTCACGCCATCGTGGGAACGGCCCCCAATCATCGGGGTCGTAGCGCCTGAACTCCACCGAATTCCGCCACAGCCCCTGCCGGAGCAGGTGGGCTTCTGTACGCGGAAACCACCCTGTTGGCAGGACCAGGCTGGGGAAGCGTTCCAGATCGGGCTGGATGAGCCGCCGCTCGCCCGCAAGCGGATGCTGCGGGGAGGCCAGGAATGTCAGAGGGGCCTGCAGCAGGTCGAGCACCCACCAATCGGGATCATCTGCGGCGGGCAGATCCGGCTGGTAGCTGCACACCCAGGCATCCAGCACCCGCTCCCGCAGCAACGCAAGGGGGCCGCTGCAGACCAGGCAGATCAAAGCGCCCTGCGATCCAGCCCTCGGGAACGGTGCCGAGGAACCAGGGACCCGAGGCGTAGTTGGCATCGATCCGCAGGGGGGCAAAACCCATGAGGCGCGCCATTCGATGCACCTCCCGCTCGGCCCAGAGCAGCTCGGCATCACCGCGCAGCTGTGCAACACCGTTGAGCGTGGTGTCGCGGCTGGCTGTCAACCGTTCCGCCGTTGAGCTGGGGATGCCCCATCAGCTCAGCAACCGGGACCTGAACTGGAGATCACGGAAACTGCCCTGTTGGGCAATCCGGAGAGCAGCCAAGCCGAAACCGATGCCCTCTGCCAAGGGGGATTGCACATCGGCATCAATGACTTCGGCACGGGCTTCACCTCCCTGGTTTGACTGCACACGTTGCCGCTAACCAAGAACATGATTGACATCAGCTCTGTGCAACGAATTGAGCATGGAATGGAGCACGATCTGACGGCCCTTGCCCTTGTGCAAAGCACGATCCTGCTAGCCCATGACCTGAGATTATGGGCGCTGACGGAAGAGGTGGAAACTGAAGAACAACGGCAGATACTGCGTAAGCTGGGGAGGGATCTATTCTAGGGCAATCCATTCGGCAACCCAATGCTCGCCCTTGCCTTTACAGATCACTTTAACCAACCACAACCCATTCGCCTGGAGTCATAACAGTGATTGGCCTCCTTAAGCCTACGAACCGAACCACCGATCCACAGTCCTCAAGCCACTGAGCAAACGCTCCTTAGAAGCTGATGATGCTGCGATCAAGCAGCTCCAGCATGACCTCTCC
>JBIKUY010000031.1:0-11118 GCA_044347355.1 Prochlorococcaceae cyanobacterium
TACCAACGTGGTGCGCGTGCCGTTCGGTGTGCGCCGGCCTCGCCGTAGCCGGCCCGAGCGGCCGGATCACTGGGCCACGTTGGTGCTCCCGTTCCAGGCCCTTGGAGGCAGTGACCCCACGCCTCCTCAGGCCGCCTGATCCAAGCGCCAGGGGATCAAGGGCCTAGAGATTCGCCGGGGTGCTCGCTTAGGGGCCTGCGGGAGTTCCCGTGGGCTCGCTTGGCTGCGCTGGCATGGGCGCTGGCCGTGGGCCGAAAACGTTGGCTTGCAGCCTTCTGTGAGCAGGGTGCAAGCCAAGAGCAGGGTGCAATTCAATCAATAGTTGGCGCCGCTGCGGCGCTGGTGCACGGCGGTTACGGCTTCCGCATCCAGCAGGCCGCCCTGTTCCACCTGGGCGTAGAGCAGCCAGTGGTCACCGCATTCCATGCGCAGCTGCACCTTGGCCTCTAGCCAGGCGAGGGCCTCCGGCAGGATCGGCTGGTCGCCCGGGCTGGTTTCGAGCTCAAGGCCGGCGAAGCGATCGGAGCCGGGAGCGAAGGGCTTGAGGAACTGCTTCATCGGCACGCTTTCGCGCCCTGCGGCCAGCACGTTCAGCACGAAGCGATCGCCGATGTGGAGCAGGGCCTCCACGGCCCGGTCCTTGGCCACGGCCACGGTGAAGCCAGGCGGGCTGAAGCTGGCCTGGCTCACCCAGCTGGCCACCATGGCACCGCTGAGATGGCTGTCCCCTGCGCCTTTCTGGGTGGTGAGCACGCACAGGGAACCCACCACCCGGCCCAGGGCCTGGAGCGCTGGACCGGTTCGGCTTTCCTGCAGGCCGCCGGTGGCTGCGCGCCGCTCCTGACGCCGCTTGGCAGCCTTGAGCTCCCGGCCCAGGGCCGTGCCGGTTTCCTCGATGGTTTTGATCGTGGCGACATCGGGGCTGAACTTCACCTTGATCGGCTCGAAGGCGAAGCTGAAGCCGCCATCGCGCAGCTTGCTCTCCAGCAGATCCAGCGCCTCGCCGCTCCAGCCGAAGCTGCCGAACACGCCCACGGGCTTGCTGCGGTCGCCCTCGGCTAGCACCGTGCCCAGGGCCGAGACGATCGGTGTGGGGGCATGGCCGCCCAGGGTGGGGGAGCCGATCAGCAGGGCATCGCAACTGCGGATCGCTGCTAAGAGTTGCTCGGGAGGGGTGAACTCGCAGTTGATGCTCTCCACCCGCACACCGGTGCGGCTAATCCCCTGGGCCAGGGCATCGGCGATGGCGGCGGTGTTGCCGTAGGCACTGGCGAACAGCAATGCCACTGCCTGGCTGCTGCGTTCGGTGCTCTCGCCCCAGCGCCGATAGTCGGCCAGCAGGCTGCGCCAGCTGCCGGCGATGGCCGGCCCGTGGCCCGGGGCGATTGTGCGGATGTCGAGCTCCTCCAGCCGGTCCACCACCGCCTCCACCTGACGGGCCATCGGCGCCATCAGGCAGTCGTAGAAGTAGCGGCGGTCTTCTTCTGTGCTGCTGCGGTTGGCCTCCGCCCAGGCCTCGCTGCAGAGGTGGGCAGCGAAGAACTTGCCGCTCATCAGCAGGCCCGTGCTCTCTTCAAAGGCCACCAGGCCGCCGGGCCAGCGGGGCGTGGGCACGGGGATCAGCCGCAGCACGTGGCCGTGGCCCAGGGACCGGCTGGCCTCCTGCTTCACCACGTCGATCGGGGGCAGCGGCGGGATCGGTGGACCATCGCTGCTGGGGGCCTCGCCCGGTTTGCTTGGTTTCCGCTGGCTCCAGAGCTCAGCCAGCAGCTTGGCCCCGGCGTTGGAGGCCACCAGCATCAGGGCCGGCCAGCGTGCCGCCAGCTGCCGCAGCAGGGCAACCCGGTTGGGGTTCACGTGGCCCACTACCACCTTCAGGGCCGCCTGGGCGGGGATCAACCCCGCCAGCTGCTCCAGGTAGGGCTCGGCGAACGAGGCGCCGGGGGGGTGCACCAGCACTGGTGGCAGAGCATGGCCGTCGGCGGCGGAGCCGCCTCGCAAAAGAAAACTGTTGGCCGTGGTGCCCCGCTCCAGGCCGTATTCCACTTCGAAGCGCAGACGCATGGGGCTCAGGCCCCGCAGGCACAGCAGCCCCTCCTCCAGGGGGAGCTGGACCACCTGGCGGTCGGCCGAGCGACTGGTGACGGCCATCAGTAGTGGTTCCCCACTTTGCGGTGGTGCACGGCGGTGGACGCTTCGGTGTCGGAGACATTGCCCTCCTCCACCTCGGCGTAGATGATCCAGTGATCCGGCCCTTCCAGCCGCTGGGCCACGCGGCAGCCGAGGAAGGCCAGGGCATCGCCGAGCACCGGTCCGCCGGCGGCGGCCCCATCGAGGGTGGCCACGCCAGCGAAGCGGTCGGCGCCGGGGGGGAAGCGCTTGAGGAAGTGGCGCAGCAGCTGCTGGTGGTTGTCGTCGCGCAGGATGTTCAGCACGAAGCGATCGCCCACCTGCAGCAGGGCCTCAATCGCCCGGTCTTTGGCTACAGCCACGGTGATGCCGGGGGGCTCGAAGCTGGCCTGGCTCACCCAGCTAGCCACCATGGCGCCGCTGCGGGTGCCGCCCTCGCCATCACTCTGGCGGGCCGTCACCACATAGAGGCCTCCGCTCAGGCGCCCGAGCGCCTTGTCGAGGTCGCCATCGAGGGCCTTCATGGCGGCGATGGTCTTGGCCTTCGTGAGCAGCTGGCCGAGGTCGGTGCCGGCCTCCTCGCAGCGCTGGTAGTCGCCGGTCTGGGGAGCCTGGCGGATGCGCAGGGGCTCGAAGGCACTCTTCTGGCCCAGGCTGCGCAGCTGGCCGGCCACGGTGTCGATCGGCTCGTCGTTGCCGCCGAAGGCGTCGTAGCAGGCCACCCATTGCTTGGGCTTGAGCGCCGCCAGCAGGGTGCCGACGCTGGCCTGCAGGTCCGCGTCGGGCGCGGCGGGCCAGGTGGGCACCACCACGGCGCTGGCCTCACCCACCAGGGCGCTGAGCTCCTGGGGATCGGTGGCGCGCAGATCCACCAGCTGCACGGCGGCGCCGGCCTTCTGGATGCCGCGGGCGATGGCCTGGCTGAGCCGGTCGCAGAAGCCGTACTGGCTCACGTAGCAAACCGCGGCATAGGCCTCGCCGCTGCTGCGTTCGGAGCTCCAGGTGCGGTAGTCCTCCACCCAGAGGGAAAGGTGATGGCGCAGCAGCGGGCCGTGCCCCACGGCGATGGTGCCGATCGCAGGCAGGCCCTCCATCCGCTTGAGGGCCTGCAGCACGCTGCGGGCGTTAGGGCCCATCAGACAGTCGTAGTAGAAGCGGAAATCCGGGGCGATGGCGCCGGGATCCACATCGAACAGGTCGGCGGAGCAGTAGTGCAGGCCGAAGGCATCGCAGGTGTAGAGGATGCCGGTGCCGTGGTCGAACGAGAAGATCGTGTCGGGCCAGTGCAGGTTGGGCGCGCTCAGAAACGTGAAGCGGTGCTGCACGCCGCTCCCGGGGTTGGTGCCCAGATCCAGCTCGTCGCCGCTCTTCACCGCCCGGCTTTTGAACGGCCGGTGCACCTGGTTCTCCAGGAACTGGATCGCCACCTTGGAGGCGACGATTTCGATCTCGGGGTTGAGGTCGAGCAGGTGGCCGATCAGGCCAGAGTGGTCGGGCTCGGTGTGAGAAACGATCAGGTGATCGATCGCCATCGGGTCGATCTGCTCCTGCAGCAGCGGCAGCCAGGTGCCCTCAAACTTCAGATGGCTGGTGTCGATCAGGGCGGTGCGTTCGCCCCGCACCAGGAAGCTGTTGTAGGTGGTGCCGTTGCGCAGCCCGAACTCAATGTCGAACCGGCTGCGATCCCAGTCGAGCGAGCGGATGGTGGTGGTGTCGGGCCCGATCGCCTCGCACTGGAGGCTGAGACGGGGGCCTGCACTGGGCTCTGCGTTGGAGGTGGCGGCGGATGCTGCGGGTGCTGGGGCGGGGGCCATCGGCAGCTGTGGCGGCTGGGCGAACTGTAGGCAGGGCTGCTGGAGCCCGGGTCAGCGCCTGGCCAGTCCCCGGGTCCGGCTTGATCCCGGGGACTGGCGACCACTGTTGGCAGGTAGCGAACTCAGCCAAACACCCTATCAACCGCAATCGAGCCCAATCCGGGCAGTTGACCTGAGTGACCCGTGATGTTGATCAGCAGGTCATTGCGCAGGTTCAGCCCGGCGTTGCTGTCGTTGATCAACAGGTAGGTGCCGGCGATCGCGCGATTGGTTGTTCTCACCAAGGCCGCACCATTCGCTCCAAGGGGTTGATTACCGCGCCGTTGGCCGTCGGCATCGGCAAACACCGCCGCCGCCAGGTCACTCAGGGTGGCGGCAGTGCGGTCGTCGGCAGCGCGGCTGAAGGAACTGGGCAGCGGCAGTGCCTTGCCGCTGGCAGCAACGATTGAAACCCGGTCTTCCCCGAAGCGGAAATCGATGATCCGATCCGGTTCGGTGATCGTCGACTCCCGCGCGCGGAAGCCGAACAGATCCGGCCCTGCCCCGCCAGTGAGCAGATCCTGGCCTGCGCGGCCATCGAGGTATTCCGGCCGGCCCGTGCCGCGGATCCGGTCGGTGCCGGCCGTGCCGATCAGGTCGTCGTTGCCGATGGTGCCGGTGGCGCTGGCCGTGCCGATTGAGGCGTTCGTGGGCTGGCTGAGGTTGACGCTGAAGCCCTCCTCCCCCTCCTGCTCCAGGTCGCCCCGCACGTTCACGGTGATGGTCTGGCTGGTTTCCCCGGCCTGGAAGCGAACGGTGCCGGAGGCCAGGCGGTTGCCGGCAAAGTCGCCTGCATCCGCCCCCTGGCGACCCGTGGTGCTGACCGCCCACCGGGCGCTGCTCACGCCGGATCCATCACCGGAACGGCTGACGGTGAAGGTGAAGGGAGTGGCGCCGATCTGCCCTTCGGCCTGGTCGGCGGCGAGCGCCGCAATGGCCAGCACCGGTGGCGGTTCCGGATCGATCACCGCATCGCTGCGCAGGGCCAGGTTCTGGAGACGCTGATCCAGAGGCTGTGCTGTATCCGCAGCGTTGAATGGATTTGCCGGGGTGTGAATCGCACGGAGATATTCGGCCAGGGCGTCCTGTTCTGAACCGTTGGCGGCGAACGTGGCTGATCCGCTGCGGGGGGCATCAGGCTCGGTGATGTCCACCCGATTCGGATTGCTGAGGCTGGTGAACGGATAGCCGTCTCCCCCGCTGGCCAGGAAGTCGAGGGTCACCATCCGGATGGTTCGATTCGGCTCTCCCACCACAGCGCCGCCACGCACCAGCACATCGAGATCGCGGCCGTTCTCGTCTTCGATGGCAAGGGACACGACCCGCTCACCGGCCGGTCGGCTGAGGTCGTAGCTGAAGGCCATGCCGCCCACCTGGGGGAAGCGGCCCTGGTTCACGCCGGCGGCGAGGCCATGCTCGATCAGGGCCTTCAATTCGCCCGGGGTGACACTCAGCAGCGACAGGCCGTTGTTGAAGCTGAGGGCGTTGGCGATGTCGTTGCGGGAGATGCCGCCCTCCGGCTTCACCACATTGCCCTGGGCGTCGAACACCGCCGCGGTGGGCAGCCGGTCGGGGATGCCGTCCACCGAACCGGTGGGAATCACGGTCTGGCCGATCGAGTTGCGGATGCCGCCACCGTTCTTGAGCGACACCAGCACGGTGGGGTCGATCTGGCGGGCATAGGCCAGGTTGGCGTCGGCGGTGAGGTTGCCGAGGTTGGTCTCCTCGCTGCGCACGCCGGGATTGCGGTTGCCGTTGAGGAACACCTCACTCACGCCGAACCATTCCGATTCCTGGCCGACGATCACTTCGCGCAGCCTGTCGGCCACGGCCTGCACGCGGGCATCGATGAAGGCCTCGGCATTGAGGGCCGCCAGGCCATCGGCATCGGTGCGGTAGGCGCCGCTGATCAGAGGGTCATAGCTATCCGGAATGATCACCCCATCGGCATCGAAGTCGAGCACCAGCCGGCCCAGATACTTGTAGGTGCCATCGGTGTTCACCACCGCCACCGGTTTGCCGTCGGCGTCGGTCTTGATGATCGGGTAAGGACCCTGATTGGAGTCGCCCGGCCGGGTGGTGTCATCGCTGTCGAACAGGCGGGTGTTGGAGCCGCCGGCCACGATGATGTCCACATGGCGCAGGCGCTCGGCCAGGGCCTGCTCGATGCTCAGCTGCTGCATGTGGGCCAGCAGGATCACCTTGTTCAGCCCCGGATTGGCGGCGATCAGGGCATCCACGTCGGCCTGGATCTCGGCAGCCAGGGCATCCAGCTCCGCTGGGGTTGGGGTGCCGCTGAAGGCTGCGGGGGCGATGCCCACGTTGCCGGGGCTGGAGATGGTCTTCAGCCAGGGGGTGGTGGCACCGACAACGCCCACCTGCTGGCCGTTGACGTCGAACACCACGCTGCTGGTGATGCTGTTGGCCTGGGGAGCCTGGCCATCGGGCACCACCAGGCCAGCCAGGTTGCTGTCGGTGGCGAAGTTGAGGTTGCCGCTGAGGTACGGGAAGGCGGTGCCGCTGAAGCCGCTGGCTCCGCCGATCAGGTCCTTGAGCACGGCCGTGCCCTGGTCGAATTCGTGGTTGCCGAAGGCGATCGCCTGCACCCCCAGGGCGTTCTGGATCAGCACATCGCCGCGCCCCACCCCGCCGTAAGCCTGAGCCGAAGCGCCGTAGAACAGCCCGGGGATCCAGGCATCCCCGCTGGAGAGGGTGAGCGTGTTGACAAAGCCGGGGATGCCGTCGAGGTCGATGTCCTGGGCGCGCAGGGCATTGAGCACACCGGAGAGTCGGGGGGCGTCATCGAGGGCGCTGATGTTGCCTTCCTGGTCGGCCAGGTGGAAGAGCTGGAGCTTGAAGGCGCTGCCGGCGGGCAGCGGCGGGGCGGTGGTGATGCTCACCACGTCGTTGCCCTCGCTGCTGGCGATCACACCCACCGGCTCGCCGGCCTCGCTGCGCAGGAAGGTGATGCCTTCGATGCGCTGGGCGCCGGGGAACACCAGCGGATCCACTGCCACCACGTTGTAGGGATCGCTCACGTCGAACACCGCCGCCACGCTGGTGGTGGTGCGCTCCAGGGCCACGAACGCATAGGTGCGGCCGGCCACGGTGGCGATCTCCACCATTTCGGGCTCGGTGCCCTTGTCGTCGTCGCGGTTGCCGGCCATCAGGCCCAGGCTGTTGGCCAGATCCTCCAGGGCGTCACTGGAATCGAACACCACGTTGCCCTGGTCGTCGTAGATGCGCAGGGAGCGGGAGCCGATGCTGAAGGGCTTGTCGATCAGGCCATCGCCGTCGATGTCGCCGGTGTCGTTCAGCAGGTTGAGGCGGGTGGCGCTGATGCCGGTAGCGGCCTTGAAGGCAGCATTCAGCGAGGCCACTCCGGGGTGATCCAGGAAGGGGGTGCCATTCACCGGGTCGCCACTGTTGGCCCGGGTGAGGTCGAAGAAGATGTTGCCCTGATCCGGTTCGTATTCGCGCGAATCCCCTTCACCCACCGCCAGCAGGAATTGGCGGCCCTGGGCATCGGTGTAGGTGGCGATGCCGTCCGGCATGGTGAGGCCGTAGAGCGGCAAGCCGCTCACGGGCAGATAGCGGTTGCCGCCGCTGGAGCTGCCGTTCACATCCCGATCGGAGCTGTCGAAGCCGGCGCCGTCGACGTTCACCACGGTGAAGGTGTTGCCACTGGCGCCTTCGGTGCCGAAGTCGTTGTCGTAGTTGACCACCAGCGCGCCGTCGTCGCGGATGGTGAGGCCTTCCGCCTTGTCGTAGGCCAGGCTGCCGCCGATCGAGGGCAGGTTGAACAGCTCGATTTTGTGGGCCAGGCGGATGCCGGCGGCAGCCAGGGCATCGGCGCTGGAGGTGCTGAAGATCGGTGGTGTGGCGGGGTTGCCGTCGTGGTCGATCAGGGTGCGGCGGTTGTCGAGCAGCTCCGGGCTGGCCAGGCCGATCGCCGCCTGCCAGCCGCCGGTGCTGGTGAGGGGCAGGGTGTCGGTGGCGCCGCGCAGATCCACTTCGAACACGTGCTTAAAGCCGGTGAGGCTGCGGCTGCTGTCGCGCTCCATCACCAGGAACACGCCACGGTCCGGGTCAAAGGCCACATCGCCGATCTTGTCCTGGCCGGCGCGGCCGCTCAGCAGGTAGAGGTGCTCCTTCACCGGGGCGCCGGTGGCCGGATCGATCGCCAGGATGCGGGTGAGCTCGGAGCGGCTGCGGCCTTCGGTGACGCCGTCACCGTTGCTGTCCACATCCAGCGGGCTCTGCATGAAGGCGTAGAGCAACCCATCGGTGGGGTTGAAGGCCATGCCCTCGATGCCGCGGTTGGCCCAGCGGTTGGCGTAGATCGCCGGCAGGCTGTCGATCGTTTCAGCACCGATCAGCGTGGCGCCGCCCACGTTGTGCTGGGCTTCCAGCAGAGCTTTCTGACCGGCGGGGATGTAGCGCTGAATCAGGTTGCCGGTGTTGAAATCAAACAGGCCGATCTGGCCGCGGTACTCATCGCCAACGGCAAACACCTTGCGCAGCTCACCGCCGATGGTGATCTCGACGATCGAGATGGTTTCCGAATCGATCCCGAACGGGTCGTAGGCCAGCGGGTTGCCATCGGCATCGATCGGCACGTCATCTTTACCGGCCAGTTGCGGCAGGCCGGTGAGGGGCGTGCCATCGGGGCGGTTCAGGCCGATGCGGGCCAATTCGCTGATCGCCCCGGTGCTTCTGTTCATGCCCAGCTTGTAGATGGTGGGCTGGAAGTCGGGATCCAGGAACTCGCGCTTGCCTGCGATCAGGTCGCCGTTGGGGCCCCGGTCGGTGATCGAGAAATAGACGTCGAGCTCGGTGCCATCCACCGTTTCCCGGCCGGCGAAGGTGAGGCCTGAGAGTCCACCGGCGAGAACACCCGCCGGCAAATTGGCGGCACCCGCCGCATAGTCCAGCTCGAAGCTGAAGTTTTCGGCGCTGGCCACGCCGCGGCTCCAGTCCTTGATGCCGGCGGAGAAGATCTCCTTCACCACGGGCTGGGCACCGCTGAGGTCCACCACGGCGAAGGCATTGTTCTCCTGCAGGGAGATCCAGGCGGTGTTGCCGTCGGCACTGATGGCGATCGCCTCGGGCTCGATGTCCTGGGCCACGCTGGTGGTGACACCCAGCCGCTGGCCGATGCGGATGCCGCGGTTGATCAGCTCTGCGCGACGGTTTTCCCAGGCGCCGAAGCCGACGGTCTGCACGTCGCCCTGGGCTGGGGCCACCGGCGTTGCGGCCAGGTAGCCGCTGGTGTCGATCACCGAGATCGAGCCTTCGGGATCGATGGTGTACAACGCATCCGGCTCGCCTTCGTTGGTGACGAGCAACTGGCTGCCGTCGCCGTTGAACTTCACCATGTCGGGCAGGGCGCCCACGCTCACGGTGCTGAGGTGAACGGGCAGGGCCGGATCGCTTAAGTCGTAGAACTGCACGAAGCCCGGATCGGTCTTCACCGTGTTCTGCACGGCGATGGCCAGCAGGGTTCCGAAGACCGCTGCGCTCTGGAGGGTCTCGCTGTTGTCGGCAGGAGTCGCGATGGCGACGACCTGCGGGTTGGCCGGGTCGCGCAGATCACTCACCACAATCGCCCCAGATCCTCCCCCCACGGTGTAGAGGAAACCGGACGTCGGGTTGTAGGCGGAGATTTCAGCGTTGGCGCCGAGTGCCGCCACATCGAGAACGCCGTTGCTGGCGCCCACGGCGGGGATGACCGGGGCGAAGGTGAGTGCCACTGAGATCCAGAATGCAGTCTGCTGCGAACCTGCCAGCTGACGAAAAATGGCTGATTAAGTCTCAGTTAACAGAGGTATTTCTTGTGTCCCTGCGCACAGTCAGGGTGTGGCCAGGATGGCGTTGAGGATGTGATCGCTCGGCTTTCGATTGGATTCCCTCACGCACGACAGAACGCACCGGCTGGCCTGGGGCATGCAGCGTTAGTCCAGCCACCACCAGTCGCTGAAGGCCGCCGCTTGGCCACAGGTCTCGCCGTCGTCGCTGGGATCCCCGCTCCAGAGCGTCCAGACCCGGGCGCCGGCAATGCGGAAGCGGCGGCCCTGGCTGTCGACCCGCACGCCGCTGTAGTTGCGAATCGCCTGCTCCTGCCGGACGCCGGCCAGGTCGCGGGCACGGCCGGCCCGCTCCGCCGGCGCGGCTGTGAGGCGCGAGGGCATGCCCACCAGTTCCGCCCAGGGGCGGCGCCAGAGCGCGAGGGCTGCCCGGTTGGCGTAGATCAGCCGGGGGCCAGGATCGCCTGTGGGATCAGCGCCATCGTGGGCCAGCACCACCGTGTGAGCGGCGAACAGGGCCTGGGCCCATTGCAGCGGCGTGGCGTCGGCTGGCAGGCCCACGAGGAGCGGCCGTGCGAGGGCGCGCTGATGGCTGGCCACGATCCTCGTTGCCACAGCTTGCGTGGCCAGTGTCAGCCAGGGGGCAGATTCGGCCATCGCGTGCAGGACATCAGCTCGTTGTGCCATCCCCCCCTGGGGCATCCATCGCCCTAGCCATGGCCAGGGCGGCCAGGGTCAGGCCGTGCTCGCGCACGTGGGTCAGGAAGCGCTGGTTGGCCTCCGGGAACTGGGGAGCTTCGGCCAGGGGCAGGGGGCCGGCCGCATCCAGGCCGGTGTCACCCTCCAGGGCAGGCGTGATCACCACCAGGTCGGGATCCAGTGCGGCGTCGTAACGCCACCAGCGGCTGGGGTCGGTGATCGCACCGTGCACCGGCTGGTGGGCGCCGCCGCCGGCCGGCTCCTCCTCGCCCCGGGCGCGGGCCTGGCGGGCCTGTTTGGCCAGGGCGCGGCGGCGCCGTTTGGCCAGATCAGTGAGCAGCTGGGAGCGGGTGCGGCCGCGCAGCTGGAACAGCACGAAGGGATCTTCGCTGAAGCGGTCGCCCATCAGGTAGAACACCGCGCTCACGTGCTTGCAGGGGTTGGCCTTGTCGGGGCAGCTGCACTCGCTGCGCACCTCCTGCAACTTGAACGGGAACAGGCGCTTGCCACTGGCGGCGAAGGCCCGTTCGATGTCCTGGGGCATCACGCCCGCCAGCAGCTGGGCCGACCAGCGCGCCTTCTGGGTGAGGGCGTCGAGCACGTAGCCCCAGTCCTCGTCGTTGAGCACG
>JBIKUY010000446.1:0-2807 GCA_044347355.1 Prochlorococcaceae cyanobacterium
CTACCTGATGAGCGGCGCCGATCGCTGGACCGCCCGCATGCAACCGGAGCTTCAGGCACAGCGCGAACGCCTGAAGCGATTGCGAGGCCGCCAGGTAGAGCAGTTGAAGCTGAGCTACGCCAACGATCAGCGCCCGCAGCAGATCAAGGAGAAGCGGCGTCTGGCCCAGCAGAAGGCGATCGACGAGCGCTTCGACGACCACGAACGCTTCGTAGCGGAGGTGATGACAATCGAACCGGCCCCCTACCTGAAGGTGGTGGCGGTGCTGCACCGGGAGGCTTGAGATGAAGCGTCGATCAGCCCGTGCTGCGCAACTGCTCCCAGCAGCTCCGAGGGTTCAACAACGGCAGGGGAGGGTTTGTGCAGGCCAGCACACTTTGATCCCCGGTTACGGACAGATCAGCTTCGGCGAGCACAGCACTCGCCAGCACCCATTCGTCGTCGGCATCCACCAAGCCCAGCTCGAGGATCGTGGCTGGCCTTGGAGCGATCGGCTGATCACGCAGAAAGGCCTCGATGGCCTCGATCTGCGGAAGGGGCAAACGCCCCTTCCGGCTGAGTACGTCTCGCAGTTCAGCCAGCACCACCTCGCTGCTCACCAGGGTGTGCTCGCTGAGCACAAGCCGCAGCAGATCAGCGCAGAGCCCGCGGGCGAGAAAAGCACTCACCAACACGTTGGTGTCGAAGAAAACCCGCACGCCGCTCAGGAAATGGCAGCAAACACGTCGTCGTCAGTGAGCCAGCCCGCAGCTTCACCAAAAGGCAGGGCCTGGCGCCGCAACCGCTCAAAACGCATCAGCTGCAGCTGCCTGCGCAGCGCATCGCGCACGATCTCGCCGCGGGAGCGGCCGGTTTCGGCGCAGACGGCCTCGAGCTCCTGCTCCAGGTCGTCTTCCAGACGGATCGTGAGCGAGCGGCTTTTCATGCACCACATTGTAGTGCGGGCTCAGGAGGAGATCTGACCCATGGCCCTCCCCGGCATCAGCAACGCCAACGAGTTCTATTCGGCGCACTACCTCGAGAGCGTGCTCACGAACGACATCAAGAAGGTGCGCGAGCGCTGGACGGAGCAGGCGCGCACCCAGCTGGAGGCTGACCCCACGGCGGATGTGTCCACGCCGGAGGCGCAGTTCAAGGCCCTGCGCAAACCCTGGCAGAAACTCCGCGAGGCCGAGCTGGGCATCAGCGGTGATCCAGCCGAGCGGCTGCGGCTGCAGCGGCAGCTGTTCTTCCAGCCGCTCTGCGAGGCCCTGGGGTATCCCTTCACCCCGCGGGCGGAGCCCGTGCTAATCGGCGGCGAGGCGTATCAGGTGCCGCTCCTGGCGGAGGTGAACAACGCCAAGAGCGAGCCGTGGCTGTGGGTGGTGGAGTGCTTCAACCCCAGCGACGAGCCGGCCGATCCACTGGAGCTCACGATCGCCACCAGCTGGGCCTGCCAGATCGAGGATCCGGCCCTGGGGCTGGTGCTCACCGATGGCGACGGCCGGGGCAGCGAGAGCTGGGAGGAGCTGATCAGCGAGCGGATCTTCGCCCAGGAGATCACGCCGCGCTGGGTGCTGGCGGTGAGCCGCGACCAGCTGCTGCTGATCGACCGGCAGAAGTGGGCGGCCTCACGGCTGCTGCGCTTTGAGCTCGACACGCTGCTGGGCGACACCAACGCCGATGCGCTGCTTGCTGCCGCCACGCTGCTGCACCGCGAGCACACCTGTCCGTCGGGCGGCGGCACACCCCTGCTCGATGAGCTGGATGAGAACAGCCACAAGCACGCCTATGAGGTGAGCGGCGACCTCAAGTACGCCCTGCGTAAATCGATCGAGCTGCTGGGCAACGAGGCGATCCACTGGCGCCGCAGCCGCAATGAAGGCGTGTTCAAGGGCAAGACCGACGCCGACCAGCTGACGCTGGAGTGCCTGCGGTACATGTACCGGCTGCTGTTCCTCTTCTACATCGAAAGCCGGCCCGATCTGGGCTATGCGCCGATGGGCAGCGATGTGTATCGCCTCGGCTACAGCCTGGAGAGCCTGCGGGATATGGACACCGCCGAGCTGGGCAGCGAGGAAGACAAGGAAAGCACCTACATCAGCGATTCGCTCGATCGTCTGTTCCAGATGATCTGGGAGGGCTACCCCAAACGCGATGACGAAACGGCTCAGTTACCGCTCGCCGATGCCGACGACCCCTTCCACGACAGCTTCCGGCTCACGCCCCTGAAGGCGCACCTGTTCGATCCCGAGCGGATGCCCACGCTCACGCGGGTGCGTTTCCGGAACTTGGTGCTGCGCGAGGTAATCGAGCTGATGTCGCTCACCAAGGAGGGCAAGGGCAAACGGCGTGGCCGGGTGAGCTACTCGCAGCTGGGCATCAACCAGCTTGGTGCGGTATATGAAGCGCTGCTCAGTTTCCGGGGGTTCTTCGCCGAACACGACCTCTACGAGGTGCAGCCCGCCCCCAAGAAGGGCAAAGCCGCCGCCAGCGATGACGACGACGACGTGGGCGACGGCGATGAAGACGCAGACAACACCACCAAGGCCAGCGGCCAGGCCCACGACGAGCTCGAGGTAGGCCACTTCGTGACCGCCGAGCAGCTCAAGGCCTACAAGGCAGAAGAGATCGTTCCCGATCCGGGCACGGGCAAACCGAAGTGCTACCCCAAGGGGAGCTTCATCTACCGCCTGGCCGGGCGCGACCGCGAGAAGAGCGCCAGCTACTACACGCCCGAATCGCTCACCCAGTGCCTGGTGAAGTACGCCCTCAAGGAGCTGCTGCCCGGCAAAAGTGCTGCCGACATCCTGCAGCTGAAGGTGTGT
>JBIKUY010000359.1:0-2806 GCA_044347355.1 Prochlorococcaceae cyanobacterium
GATGGGGCCTTCCACCAGCCCCAGCAGCTCGTGGATCGCCCGCACGGCCGGATCACCGGGACGCTCGGGCTGCTCAGAGAGCACCTTGCGCACGCGCAGCCGGCCCGCGGGATCGCAGCCCACCACATCGGTGAAGGTGCCGCCGCGGTCAATCCAGAACCGCCAACCGCGCCCGCTGCGTCCACCCTGCTCCGCCATGGCGGCAGCGTAGGGGCCTGGCTCAGGTGGCAGGCCCAGCTCAGCCGAGGGGCTCGAACACCACCTGGCCGAACACGTTCTGCACCACGAACAGCAGCACATAACCCAGTAGTGAGGCCAACACCGGCGTGGACACCCAGCCGGAGGCGATGCGGGCCAGCAGCCCCCAGCGCACCTGGCGCAGACCGCGGCGGCCCTGCAGCAGGGCCACCCCTACCACCGCGCCGATCACGGCCTGGGAACTGGACACGGGAATCAGGGGAATCGGTGGCAGCCCCAGCCCCACCAAAGCATCGGAGAGGGCCTGGGACGAGAACACGAACAACACCAGCGCATTGGCCAGCACCACCACCAGGGCCCCGAAGGGCGAGAGGGGCATCAGACGGTCGCCCACGGTGAGCATCACCTGGCGCGAGTGGGTGTAGACACCCATGGCGATCGCCAGGCCACCGAGCAAAAAGAGCTGTTGGGTGCCGCTAAACACCACTCCCCCCGGCAGGAGCACAGCTGGGAAGGGGGCTGCGGGCACGAACACCCCCATCACATTGCCGATGTTGTTCGCGCCCAGGCTGTAGGAGCCGAACATCCCGGCCAGGATCAAGCCCAGCCGCAGACCGGCGTCCAGGCGCAGCAGATGGAGCCTGCTACGGCGCAGCAGGAAGGCCCCGAACAGATAGAGCCCGGCGGCCACCAGGGCCGCCAGCAGTGGACACAGCACCCAGGTGGCCACGATGCGGCTGAGCTGGCTGAGGTCGGTGGCCGAGCCGCTGAACCAGTTCCAGCCCACGATCGCCCCCACCACCGCCTGGGTGGAGGACACGGGCAGACCGGCCTGGGTCATCCAACTCACAGTGAGGGCCGCCGCGAGGGCCGTGGTGAAGGAGCCGGCCAGGGCGTTCACCGCACCAAGCTGCCCCAGGCCACCACTGGCGCCGGCGCCAGCACTCACCGCCCCCAGAATCACGAACACGCTGCAGAGCAGGGCGGCGGTGGAGAAGCGCAGCATCCGGCTACCCACCGCTGAACCGAACACGTTGGAGGCGTCATTGGCCCCCAGCGACCAGCCAAGGAACAGGCCACTGGAGAGAAACAGCAGACCGGTGGCCACCACTACAGCGCCCGCTTGATCGCCAGAATCGAAAGTTCGTCACTGATCTCCTCTGCCAGGTCGGCCAGCCCGTCGATCACCGCCAGGGCATCACGACCCAGCAGCTTCTGCTCCAGGGGACGACTGGAGGCGAACAGGGCCGTCTTCAGGCGCAGGGTGATGCCATCCGCCTCCGCTTCGTAAACACGGATCTGGTTGATGTGGTCGCGCACCCCCTCCAGGTTGCGAAAGAAGGCCCTCGCCCCCAGCACCGCCGCCTGCACGCTTTGCACCACCACCGCCACCAGATCTTTGACATCGGCAATCGATTCCCGTCGGTTCAGCACCTCCACGTACTCAATAAGGAACTCCTGAAAGACATTCTTGAGCGAATCCAGCAGGCCGTAGAGATGGCTGAGCAGCCGCAGCACATCGCCGCGTAAGTCTGGAATCAGCATCTCGCTGTAAAGGGTGTCCACCACCAGCCGGCGCAGCTGGTTGCAGCGCTCCTTGAGCTGGAGCAACTGCGCCATCTTTTCGTCGGTTTCGGGGGCCAAGCCTCGCTCCAGCAGCAGCACCATGCCGCGCTCGAACAAGATCCCTCCCTCGGCCACCTTGTCGAGAAACTCATCGATCCGCAGCTCTAGAGAGCGGGTCTTGGCAAAGAGGGCCTGGGTGTGATTCATCGGCGAGGGGGCATCCGCTCAGCACCAGCCCAGCCATTGGGTAACTGCTGTTGCGGTCCAGGGTTTGGGAGGTGTTGGGTTACAGGATGCCGTGCCTGGATGGTTTGGCGGATCAAGCAACGCACCCCATCGATCACAGCTGATGGATCGTAGTGCGGCTTGCGGATCAGGGTGGATCAGGCCAACACTGCGGGCTTGCCACACCCAACACGCAGCAGTTCGACAGCGGCAGACTCCTGAAGAACCGCACACTCATCGGCCTAGAAACACCGGCATCCGCCCCCGCCAGTCCACGGTCATCTTGCCGGAAGGAAGACTGACTTTCAGCACACGATCCACCACTTGGAAGGGAGGAGACTTCACGACAGCCTTGGCATGAATGAAATCAGGATCACGCATCACCTGGTCCACGCCGTTAACGCTTGAAAACGGGAATGAGACAATGACCTTTTCGGATGGATTGAACGGAATCCACCTGGCCTCAATCACATCTCCCCTCAGGTTTCGATAGCTAACACTAGGAACACTAAGATTCACCTTCAGTGGCGCTTCAAGAACCGCCGCCCGGAAGGCGGAAAACGTAGCGAATTGGTCCACAGTTGCAATGTCCACAATCACAGCATTGGCAGCCCCCGCCGTTCGAACCACGTTCATATCAGGAAATTCATTGGCATCAATGTCGTAGCCATTCCATGGACGGATTGCCACAAAGGTTTGCCCCTCCCTTAAAAAGATCCAACCGCCAGCCTCCACCACCTCATCTGCAGCCTTTGGATAGCGAATCCAAACGTGCTGAATCAGATCACGAACACGCTCATCCCGGAATGCTTCCCAA
>JBIKUY010000360.1:0-2803 GCA_044347355.1 Prochlorococcaceae cyanobacterium
CAGAGCTCACAGAAGAATCAAGCAAGAGGTCATGATTAAATCCAAGCACCCTGGAAATATAGTAGTAATGCGTGCGCGGATGGGTCACCCAAGGCGGAAAGATTTCCAGCAGACTGCAAGGAGCATTTTTCCTGAAGATCAAATTCGTAAGACCGGCCCCATGGATGCCCACGACATAGCGGGCATCGGAAAAGATTTCCCGCTGCTGCTCGATACTCTTCTCAGCAGTTCCGATAATCTCGAATCCGAAGTAATTGGCCACTTGGACAACAGCTTCGAGGTTGCGAATACCACGGCCGTACCTCTGTTCGCGGATCAGAAATATGCGTCTGGAAGCGGCAGGATTGCTGTCTGGCACGCGTAGCGCCCGCCTAAGATAGTGAAGGTTCTCTTGACTTCTTTGAGGTGTATCTGCAAAGTATAGACGTTCCGACCGAGCCCACCACGCTGAGGCGGGACGATCATCCTGGATGACAATCAGATCATCGGGAATCTCCATCAATCGGATCACTTCACGGCAGTAGCGACGCTCTTCAAAGACACGGCGGCCGACAAGAATCGGCACATTGGGAAACAGGCCCAACTCATCGGCCAATCGGAGACGTCCACCAATGATGTCAATAAGAAAGTGGTAATAATTCACCTCGGCGGCATCTCGGAGACTGATGATCTCGCCAACATCGTGAACCGCCTGATGACGGCACCGTGACCGGCAATAGCCCAAAAAGTTGGGTGGTGAGACCGTATGGATATCGATGCGTCCATGGCGAAGGAGCCGGGCCGGTTCCTGAACAATCCAGCCGGAGGTCGGATCCACAAGGGCAGGTCCACCGGTATAGCCGAAACGCTCCTGGTCCTTGCAGTCCCGAATCCACTGGAATCGTCCAAGATCAGACAAGCTCGCAAACGGCTCGTCTTCATGGAACGGTTGAAATGTGCGGTTGCGCAGAAATGTTGGCGCCGGGGTCCAAGGCCAGCGCGCCGCCATGCCCCAGCAGATAGCATTGCGCCGTGTACGTGAACCCTCAAGGAGGGCCTGGCATCGGCGAGTGATCATCCCAATGCTCCTATCCAAGAGCCCATGACCAGCCAACATGCAATGGGCTTGCACAAAAGAGTGATGGCTTCCGATGGCTGACCAGGGCCCGTTGATTCCTTGCGTTCACAAAAACGGAAGAATGATCGCAGCCCCACCCACCCAAGTGTCAGTTTCATGCCAAAGGATCATCGGTAAAGTCTGGACAATCAGGCAAAGCGCAATCGATCGTTAGCAAAAAATGAATTCTAAAGGACCAGTCTAGCCCTAGCAGAATAGCACCTACAGCGGGTGTTGTTCTCCCCCTAACAGCAGACCACCTAGCACAGAAAACTCTGCGTCCTTGATTCATGCCTCTGCCCAAGGGTCAATCCCCCCAAACTCGAAATGGCCTCACTGCAACTCGAACAGCAGCAGATCGGTGCCCGGGGCCGCATCACTGAGCGTGGCAGTGGTAAGAGCCTCAGCGCTGAAACCAAGGCCATCGCCACGCTGCAGGTGTGCCGGTAAGCCCTCCAGAGCAACCGATCCGTCGATCAGTTGCAGCCATCCCTGGCTACCGGGGGCCAGCGGCAACTGCAGGGTGCTGTCCGGCTGGGGGCGGCACCGCCACAAACGCACCGGCCGGTGGATGGCCATGGCCCCGTCGCGTTGCTCAGGATCGAGCAGGAGTGTCCAGCCGCTGCCGATGGCGAAGGGCTTCTGTTCATAGCTTGGAGCAATACCGGTACTGCTGGGTTCGATCCAGATCTGCAGCAGCCTGCAGGGCTTCTCGCCCTGGTTGATCTCGCTGTGCACCACGCCGGAGCCGGCGCTCATGCGCTGCACCTCGCCGGCCAGCAGCACCTCGACATGCCCCATCGAGTCGCGGTGGTTCAGCTGGCCCTCCACCATCACGGTGATGATCTCCATATCGCGGTGGGGATGCATGCCAAAGCCGCGGCCAGCGGAGATCTCGTCGTCGTTGATCACCCGCAGCGGCCCGAAGCCCATCCAAGCGGGGTCGTAGTGGGAGGAAAAGGAAAAGGTGTGCCAGCTATTGAGCCAGTCGAGCTGGCTGTGGAATCGATCGGCGGCGGGGCGGAACACCAGGCCACTGGCGCGAAGGGTGGCGGGACTGATGGTCATGGCGGATTAGGAGAATCGATCGGATCAGCGGGGCAAGCGGGTTAGCTGGACAGGGCACCGGGCTCGGGCAGGGCAATCAGGCGGGTGATCAGATCACTGATCGATGCATCCTTCGCGGGCGTGGTGCCGTTGCTCACCAGTTGCCGCCCCACCACCACGGCGCCCAGGTGGGCAAGCTGCAGCCGCAGCGCCGCCAGCACGGTGTAACCGCCGCCACCGGAATGGGTGGCAATCACCACCGGCCGGCCGTTGAACAGGCTGCGGAAGTCACTGCCCTGTACCGACAGCCAGGCGATTGCGCTGGTGAGCACCGGCGGAATCGAACCGTTGTATTCCGGGGTGCAGATCACCCAGCGAGCCGAGCCCCGCAGCTGCTCCTCCAGGCTTGGTAGCGCAGAAGGTGGTTTTTCCGCCTGGGCCCTGGGCGAGAACAGGGGCAGGGGGAGGGCCGTGAGGTCCAGCACGGACGCACACTGGCTCTGCTGGCGGGCTTCGGCAGCGAAGCGATCCGCCAGCTTGAGATTTTCACCGTTACTGGCGGCAATCACCAGGAGATCGCAGGTCATGGCTGGCTCGGGGAGGCGATACGTTGCATGCTGTGCCGTTCAGGCTGCAAACACAAGACGGCACCTGAACGTG
>JBIKUY010000032.1:0-11056 GCA_044347355.1 Prochlorococcaceae cyanobacterium
GGGGCAGGATGGTTCAGCCTAGGCAGTGGCAGATGGGGATCCGGCGCCTGGCGGTGGTGGGGGATCCGCATGGTGCCTGGGATGAGCGGGATGGCGAGCTCATGGAACTCCTTGAGGTGGATGCTCTGCTGCTGGTGGGCGATCTCAGCGAGGGCAAGCCGCGCATCCCAGCGTTATTGCGCCGGTTGCAACTGCCCACCGCCTGCGTACTCGGCAACCACGACACAGGCCGCGACGACAGTGGTCGCACCCTGCAGCGCCAGCTCGATGGTCTGGGCCCGCTGCACTGCGGTTGGGGGCTGCGCCAGTTCGAGGGCCTGGCCGTGGTGGGCGGCCGCCCCGGCACGGCCGGTGGCGGCTTTCACGTCTCGCCGGCTGTGCGGGCTGTGTATGGCCCCCTCAGCCTGGAGGAGTCGGCGGCGCGGATCACGGCAGCGGCGGCCCTCGCCGATCCCGCCCAGCCGCTGGTGCTGCTGGCCCACTGCGGCCCCAGCGGCCTGGGCAGTGAGGCCAGTGACCCCTGCGGACGCGACTGGAAGAAACCCGCCCGCGACTGGGGAGACCAGGATCTGGCCCTGGCCATCCGCCAGATTCGCCGCACAAGGCCCCTTCCCCTGGTGGCCTTTGGCCATATGCACCACGCCCTCAAACGGGGCCAGGGGGAACGGCGTTCTTTGGTGATTGACCGAGAGGGCACCGTCTACCTCAACGCCGCCTGTGTGCCCCGCCACTGTCGCGACGCCAGCGGCCGGGAGCTGCGCCACTTCAGCTGGGTGGAGCTGGAGGTGCCTCCGGCCGATCCCCAGTCCGCGCGGGTGCTGCGCGCCAGCCACCGCTGGTACGGCCTCGATGCCCAGCTCATCTATGAGCAGACCCTGCTGGTGCGCGAGCCCCTCTCCCCCCCTCCCCTTTGCGCCGAACCATGCTGATCTACGCCTGCATCAGCAGCCACGGCTTCGGCCACGGTTCCCGCACGGCTTCCGTGCTCAGCCAGCTCCACCGGCTGCGGCCCCAGTGGCGCTTCGTGGTGTCCACCGCTCTGCCGGAGTCTTTCCTGGCCACCGCCATCGGACCGCTCCCAGTGGAGCTGCGCCGCTGCCAGTGGGATGTGGGCGTGCTCCAGGCCGACGCCCTCGGTTCCGACCCCGCAGCCACCCTGCTAGCCCTTGAGCAGCTGGAGCAGCGGCTGCCTGAGCAGCTGGCAAGCGAGCAGGCCTGGCTGGTGGAGCAAAACGAGCCGGTGCTGGTGCTGGCGGACGTTCCACCGGCGGCGGCCCTGCTGGCCGAACGGCTGCAGGCGCCACTGGTGTGGCTAGCCAGTTTCGGCTGGGAGACGATCTACGCGCCCTTCGGCGAGCCCTTTCGCCCTTGGGCCGAGCGCTGCCTCGCGCTCTACCGGCGTGGCCAGCTGTTGCTCCACTGCCCGCTCTCGATGCCGATGGCTTGGGGCATCCCCGAGCGGCGGGTGGGTCTCACCGCCGGCCAGCCCCGCTGTGACGGGGTTGCCCTGGCCCATCAGTTGCAATTGCACCCCGAGCGCGACCGCAATGTGTTGCTCAGTTTCGGAGGTTTGGGCTACCGCCTCGATCCCGCTCCGCTAGCCCGCTGGCCCGAGCACCTGTTCATCGGTCACGACCCGCTGCTGGCGGAGCTGCCCAATGGCCGCACCCTGCCGTCGGCGATCCGGCCCCTGGAGCTGATGGGCCACTGCGGTCGTTTGATCACCAAGCCTGGCTACAGCAGTTTTTGCGAGGCCATGACCTATGGGGTGGGCATTCACCTGGTGCACCGCGACGGCTTCGCCGAGGCGCCGGTGCTGGAGCGCGATCTGCAGCGCCACGGTTGGCATCGCTTGCTCAGCAGGGAGCAATTCAGCGCCGGCGACTGGCAGCTCGACCAGCCGCTGCTGCCCCCCAGTGAGGGTCCGCTGCCAGCGGGTGGAGCCCAGCAGGCGGCTGAAATTTTGGTGGAATTCGTGTCGCAGCGGACCCTGATTAGTAGATCCAATCAATACTGATTGCCTTGATCGGCGATTCTGTTGTTGAAATTGCTCCTTTTCCAGTGCTGAGCGTGTGTTCAACTCGTTGGCGTCATTTTTGATACAGGTAGACACTTGTGTGATTGGCACTGTATCAATCGCGTTCGGGAGGATTGTTAGGCAAATTGCTGCGCAACTGATTGTTTTTGGATTTGTCGTTGTTGCTCGCCAAAACAACAGCTGCTCTCAAGGCTGCGGCCTGCTTTGGAGTGTTTGCTGCTCCCCTGGCCAGCTCAGCGCTGATGGGTTCCGCCCAGGCCAGCGACTTCGGGGCTGCCAATGGCGCCCATCAGCAGATCAGTTACCAGCCCACCACCTACCAGCAGCCCACCAGCTATCAGCAAGCCGTCCGCACCCTCAACCTGCCGCCGGCCGCTCCCCGCGTGTATGCGATCACGCCTGAGCGCCGCGCCCTGCTCAACACGATCCGCTATGCCGAGGGCACCTGGGCCAACGGTCAGGACGTGGGCTATCGGATCATGTTCGGCGGCAGCCTGATGGACTCCCTCGACCGCCATCCCAACCGGGTGAACCGAACTCCCGGTTATGCCAGCGCCGCCGCCGGTGCCTACCAGTTCATGCCCCCCACCTGGGCGATGGTGAGCCGCGCCCTTGGGTTCCAGCTGGCGGGCCCCAATGCCTTCGGTCCTGAAGTGCAGGACCAGGCGGCCATCTACCTCGTGCAGCGCCGCGGAGCCCTGCATCTGGCCGATCACGGGCAGTTCACTCCCGAGCTGGCCCACCGCTTGGCTCCGGAGTGGGCCTCCTTCCCCACCTTGGCCGGCCGCAGCTTCTACGGCCAGCCGGTGAAGCGCTACGAAGAGCTGCGCCGTTTCTACGAGTGGAACCTGGCCAACCTGCGCGCCCAGCAGTCGAGCCTGATGCTCGCCATGGAACCGCCCCAGCCCCCTGAGCCCCCCAAGGCTGAGTGCGTTCCTGCTGGCTCGCTGCGCTGCCAGCTCGAAGCCCTGGAAACCGTCGGTCCCCGTGGCCGTGGCAGCTGAGCGCCCCGCTCAGCTATCCCCATCGCCAGTGCCCTGCAGGCGATCACGGCCCAGCACGGTCTGGGCCAGCAGATAGCCAACCGCGATGGCGCCTAGGAAACCAAGGGCGTTGCGGGCGAGGGGCAGCAGATCGTCGGTGCGCGTCACGATCGGTGCCACGCCGAACACGCCGAACAGGATCACCCACAGCGGCGAGAGCAACAGCACCCAAGCCCACTCCACCACTCGCCCAGGCTGGCGTGGATAGGCCACGAAACCCACGATCAGGCCCCCCAGGATCGAGGTGGCCAGGGTGAGCACCCACTGCTCGGTGGGCAGGCCAGGCACCACCTGGCAGCCGCCCCGCTCCAGGCAGATCTCCACCGCCGCCAGGGCGTCCACGATCGCGCCGTCTTCGCCGTGGTCACGCACGTAGTACTGGTTGCCGAAGCGGGTCTGCAGCTCCACCCAGTAGGTGCGCGGCATCAGGGCGAACAGGGCGTCGCCCACGTTGAAGTTGAGCAGATTGCCGCCGCGGGGGTCAGCCACCAGCAGCAGGCTGCGCTCATCCAGGTTCCAGAACTCGCGCACCGCCAGCCCGGGCGTGCGCTCGTACTGGGTGAGCACCCGCAGTTTCCAGCCCGTGTCGGCCTCCACCTGGCTGAGGTGCTGCTCCAGGCTGGTGCGCTGGCCGTCGGTGAACGAGCGGGCCAGATCGATCACCGGAGTGGGATGGTCGGGCAGCAGCTCGGGGTTATCGGCGGCGCTGGCCGGCGCCTCCCCCAGCAGCAGGCAGAACAGGGCCAGCAGGCCGGCCACCAGCCGCCTCTTTAAGCCGACGAGCACGCCGATCCGATCCCAACCCATCCAGCTTCTCCAGGGAGGATGCATTCTCCCTGAGTTGCGGATCCGGCGTGGGCGTTCCCGAGTGGTTGCGGCAGCGGCTGGCGGCCGCGGGCGGTGCGGTGCCCTTCCGCTCCTACATGGAGTGGGTGCTGCACGACCCCGAGCACGGCGCCTACGGCAGTGGGCGGCTGCGTATCGGTCCTGGCGGAGATTTCGCCACGGCCCCCTCGCTGGGGCCGGACTTTGCTGCCCTGCTGGCCGTGCAGGTGGCCGAGTGGCTCGAGCAGCTGGCCGAGGGCCAACCCAGGGATCTACCCCTGGCCCTGGTGGAGGCGGGCCCTGGCGAGGGCTCCCTGGCCGCCGACCTGGCGTCGGCCCTGGCCAGCGGCTGGCCCGCGCTGGCGGCCCGCACCGAGCTGGTGCTGGTGGAACCCAATGGCGGCATGGCGGCGCGTCAGCGCCAGCGCCTGGCCGCCTGTGCCTTGCCCTGCCGCTGGATCAGCTTCGAGCAGCTGGCCGCCGCGCCGGTGTGCGGGGTGCTGCTGGCCCATGAGGTGCTCGACGCCCTGGCGGTGGAGCGGATTGTGTGGGACGGGACCACCTGGCGCCAGCAGCTGGTGGTGCTGCAGGAGGGCGCAGAGGCAGGCCCCTCGCTTCGCCTGGAGGCCGGCGGGCCTCTGGAGCCCCAGTGCGCGGAGGCCCTGCAAGCCCTCACGCTCCTGCCCCCCTCCCCCCTGCGCCCGCCCGGCTGGTGCACGGAGCTCCACCCCGGCCTGCAGCCCTGGCTGACCCAGGCCGCTGCCGCCCTGGAGGCCGGGCCGTTGCTGGTGATCGACTACGCCCTGGAGGCCTGGCGCTATTACGCCCCCCAGCGCCCAGCCGGCACGCTGCTGGCCTACCGCGCGCAAGCGGCTGGCGCCGATCCACTGCAGGATCCCGGGCAGGCCGACCTCACGGCCCACCTCTGCATCGACAGCCTGGAGCGGGCTGCCCTGCACAGCGGTTGGCAGCCCCTCGGGGGCTGCCGCCAGGGGGAGGCCCTGTTGGCCCTGGGTCTGGCCCAGCGCCTGCATGGCCTGCAGAGCGATCCTGGCGGCCTGGCGGCGCTGTTGCCCCGCCGCGAGGCGCTGCTGCGGCTGGTGGATCCCCATGCCCTGGGCGACTTCCGCTGGCTGGCCTTCCGCCGCGCTGGGCCCCTGCCCCAGCCCCGCTTCCTGCAGGATCCCAGCCGCCCCAAGGGCTGAGAGAGCTGCCTAAGGTTCCGGCCGCCTGCATGCCTCCCGCCACATCTCCCGCGATGCCTGAACCCTTCCGCCTGCTGGAGGCCCTGATGCTGGTTACCGTTCTGGCGGGTCTGATCGGTCTACTCCTGCGCCGAAACCTCTTTCAGCGCGCCCTGGCCATGGATGTGATGGGCACGGGCGCCGTCGCCCTGTTCGTGCTTGTGGCGGCCCGCCCGGGGCTGCGCACCCCGATCCTGGGCACCGTCGAACTGGCCCAGGCGGCCACTCCGCCCCAGAGCTGGGCCGACCCCATCCCCCAGGCGGTGATCCTCACGGCGATTGTGATCGGCCTCTCCATCCAGGCCTTGCTCCTGGTGGTGCTCACCCGCCTCTCCAGCCTTGATCCCCTGCTCGATACAGTGAGCTTCGAGCAGCTGATGGCCACCGGGCGTGAGGGGCGGGCATGAGCCAATCCCAGTTGCTCAACGTCCTGATCACCTGGCTGCTGCTTCCCTTCTCGGCTGCCTTCCTCTCGGCCCTGCTGCCCTCCCTGGCCCGCTCGCTCACCCTGCTGAGCAGCGTTTCCACCCTGCTGGTGGGCATCTGGGCCTGGCGGGGCGGCAGCCTCGACCTGCTGCTGATCGGCGAGCTGGGGGTGAAGCTGCAGGTCGACCGACTGGCGGCCCCCTTCCTGCTGCTCAACGCCCTGGTGGTGCTGGCGGTGCTTCTCGACCGCTGGCGGCGGCTGCCTCCCGGCCCCTTCCTGGTGCTGCTGCAGGTGCTGCTCGGCGGCCTCAATTCGGCCTTCCTCTCCGTCGACCTGGTCACCCTCTACGTGGCCCTGGAGGTGGTGGGCATCACCGCCTTCCTGCTGATCCTGCAGAAGCGCGACGCCAAGCAGCTCTGGGTCGCCCTGCGCTACCTGCTGGTGGGCAACATCGTGATGACCCTCTACCTGGTGGGAGTCGCTCTGCTTTACCTGCAGGTGGGCAGTTTCCAGCTCAGCGGGCTGACAGGGTTACCGGCGGGCGACCGCGGAGCAGCAGTGATCCTGGCGCTGCTGCTGGTGGGTCTGCTCACCAAGTCCGGCCAGTTCTTCTCCGGCCTGTGGCTGCCGCGCACCCACGCCGAGGCCCCCGCCGAGGTGTCGGCCCTTCTCTCCGGCGTGGTGGTGGCTGGAGGTCTCTGCCCCCTGCTGCGCCTCGCCGACCTGCTGCCCGGCCTCCAGCCCCTCCTCACCTGGCTGGGTTTGGCCGGCGCTCTGCTGGGCGTGGTCTATGCCCTGCTGGAGAGCGATCTCAAGCGGCTGCTGGCCTGGAGCACCCTCTCCCAGCTCGGGCTCGTACTGCTCAATCCCGCGGTGGGCGGCGGCTATGCCCTGGCCCACGGCCTGGCCAAGACGGCCCTGTTCCTTGTGGCGGCTCAGGTGCCCAGCCGCCGCCTGGCCGACTGGTGGCGCCACCCCTTGCCACCGGCCCTGGCCGTGCCTCTGGTTCTGGCCTCCCTCTCGATCGCCGGTGCGCCGCTGCTGCTCGGCTTCTGGAGCAAGCAGGCCCTGTTTACCCCGCCGCTCAGCGGCTTCCCGGGCCTGCCAGCAGCACTCTCCGCCTGGCTGCTGCCGCTGCTGGCGGTGGGCACCGCCGCTGTCTACGCCCGCCTGGTGGGGCTGAGGCTCGGGCACGCCGCCGGGACTCCTGCCTCCAGCGCCGCTGGAGCTACCCCTGCCCTGCCTGCCCCGGGGGCCGTGTTGCTGACCAGTCTGCTGCTGCTGGCCGGGCTGGTGCCGGTGCTGGCGCCAGCCTCCGCCGTTGGTCTCCAGCGCGCGGCCCTAGCCACCGCCGGGGGCAAGGCCGTGGCGGTGCTGGCCGCAGGCGCCGGGGTGGAGGCCCTGCGGCGGCTGGCAATTGCCCGGTCGTTGCCGGGTTTGCGCCCCCCCGATCTGGAGCGCTTCGGTGATCTGCTCGGGGGCATGGCGGTGATGGGTGCCGCCGTGGTACTGCTGCTTCTGGGCTGGCCCGAGCCCCTCACCCTGGAACGCGAGGTGCTGGCATGGCGGGGTTGATTCTGATCGCTCTGCGCCTGCTGATCTGGCTGCTGCTCAGCGCCGATCTGGAGGCGGCCAATGTGGCCATCGGCCTGGCTGTGGCCGTGGCCCTGCCCCTGCCCCGCCGTCACCGCCAGCTGCCGCTCTCCGAGCTGGGCCGTGCCCTGCTGGCCAGCCTGCGGGCGATTCCGGTGGCCTACCGCGAGGCGGTGCTGCTGCTCTGGCGCCGACCAGGCCGGGAGCAGGAGGAGCTGCAGCCCGTGGACTATCGGGTCACCCAGCCGTTGGCGCCCCTGGTGTTCCTCGACGTGTTCCGTATCACCCTCACCCCGCTCACGATCGCCCTCGGCCTGGATGCCTCCGGCCAGCGCTACCGGGTTCACCGGCTGGCCCAGCCGGCCGCGCTCCAGGGGGAGGAGCACCGATGACGCTGCTGCTCTCGGGCATGGTGCTGGCCCTGCTGATGGAAATCCTGGTGGTGTGCGGCCGCACCGACGTGTGGCACCGCCTGGCCGCCTTCGCCAGCCTCTCCACCAAGGTGGCGATGGTGATGCTGGTGGTGTCGGTGGTTCGCGACGACTGGATGGTGGGTCTGGTTGGCGTGATCGTGCTCAGCGTCGGTAACGGCGCCGTGATGCTTCTGGCCAATCTCTTGCGGGGTGTCGACCAATGAACCTGAACGTCCTGAACCTGAACGCCGTGTTTTCGGCCTTCAGCGCCGTGCTGCTCGGCCTGGGTCTGCTGTTCTGGTTTGCCGGCAGCTGGCCCCTGCTAGGCCGCTCCTCCTATCTCACCAAGCTCCATTACCTGGGGGTGGCCGACACCCTCGGCTCGGCGCTGATGCTGTTGGGTCTGCTGCTGCGCTTCAAGCGCGAGTGGCCCCTGCTGCTGCTGGCCCTGCTCTCGCTGGTGGTGTGGAACACCATCTTCGGCTACGTGTTGGCCGTCTGCTCCCAGGCCCGTCCCCGCTCCTGAGGTCCCGATGACCCTCGCTTCCGACCTGCCGCTCCTGCTGCCGCTCACGGCCCTGCTGCCGCTCACGGCGATCCTGCTCGTGGCCCAGGTGAACCCTTATCAGACCCTGGTGCTGCGCGGCATCCTCGGGGCGGTGGCCGCCCTGATCTACGCCCTGCTGGGCGCGGCCGACGTGGCCCTCACCGAGGCCATGGTGGGCACCCTGCTCTCCACCACCCTCTATGCCGTGGCACTGCGCTCCTCGATGGTGCTGCGCCTGGGCTGCCGCCAGGCCGACACCGTTCCGGCCGATCTGCAGCAGCAGCTGCGCCGCTGGCTGGAGCCCTGCGCCCTGCGGTTGGAACTGGTTCCCCTGCCTGCCGAGGGCGTCGATCTGCACGGCCTGCTGGAGTGGCCGGCCGACAGCGGCGGGCTGGCGCGCCTCTGTCTGGCGAATGCCAGCTTGCGCCAGCGGCTCGCCGCCCTGCCGGCCGCCCAGGGCTGGCAGCCCCTGCTGGAGCCGCTGGAGGTGACCTGATGCGCAGCCTGCTCACTCCCGTCTATGTCCTGGCCGCCGTGCTGCTCTGCCTGGCTCCCCTGGGGGTGTCCCTGCCCCCGCTTGCGTCGCTGCAGCCCACCATCGCCGAGCTGCTCAACCAGGGCCGGGTGCCCAACCTGGTGTCCACCGTGATCCTGCACACCCGTCTCTACGACACGATCTCGGAGGTGGTGGTGTTCACTCTGGCTTCGATCGGCGTGCGCTGGATCTTCAGCGGCGAGCCGCAGCAGCGGCGGGTGCTGGCCCTCGACGATGCCCCCTCGATCGTGCTCTGCCAGCTGGGCTCCACGGTGTGCGCCCTGGTGGCCCTGGAGTTGGCCCTGCGCGGCCACCTCTCTCCTGGGGGCGGCTTCGCCTCCGGCGTGGCCGGCGGCACCGCCATCGGCCTGCTGCTGGTTAGCGGTTCGGCGCGGCTGGCCGATCGCCTCTACCAGCGCTACCGCGCCGATCTCTGGGAAAAGGGCGCGGTGGTGGCCTTCCTGCTGGTGGCCTGGCTGAGCCTGGAGGGTGTGCTGCCGGGCGGTGCGCTCGGTTCGGGAGCCCGCTTCGGCGCCATTGCCAGCGGCGGCTGGATACCCCTGCTCAATGTGCTGGTGGCCGTGAAGGTGACCCTCGGCTCCTGGGCGATGGTGCAGCTGCTGGTGCGTTACCGCGGGCTGTTTTGAGCCCACCGGTTCTGAGGCAGCAGGTTGTGGGGAAGCCGGCTGCGGTCAGCCCGGTTGCGGCTGGGCCAGCCAGCTCTGCAGCGACTGGCGCGGCTGCTCGCGGCTGCTGGTCACTTCCAGGATCCGGCCGATCGAGTCCGGCGACTGCAGGGCCTCGATGCACACCCGCGCCACCAGCCGCCGCGGGATGCTGTTGATCTCCTGCTGGTCGGCAGCGCTGAACACCACCCCCTCCTGCTCCTGGCCGGCTTCGAGCCCCTCCTCCCGCTCGCTGAGGCCGCCGGGCCGCACCACGGACCACTGCAGGCCGCTCTGCTCCAGCCAGCGCTCGCCCACCCGCTTCCACACCAGGATCAGGCCGAACAGGTTGAGCGGATGGCGCCAGCGGCCGGCGCACAGCGAACTCACCAGCACCACCCGCTGCAGCCCCACCGCCTTGCAGGCCTCGATCTGCTGGCGCACGCCCAGGGCGTCCACCTGCAGCGGACCGGTGAGGTCCACCGACGGCCGCGCGCCGGTGGCGATCACCAGGGCATCGCAGCCGCTGAGGGCCTGGTGCAGGGCCTCGGTGTCGCCCAGCTTCAGCCGCACCACCTCGGCCCCCTCGATCCCCTCCGGCAGCTGGGACCCAGGCCGCACCAGCGCCCGCACCTGCAGCCCTTGCCGCATTGCTTCCTGCACCACCCGCCAGCCCGTCTTGCCGGAGGCGCCGGTCACCGCCAGCCGCCTCACGGAGCCGTGCTGCTCAAGGGCGGATTCCAGGCTGCACTGTTTCAGTCGCCGCCATGGCCTGACTACCCATTCCAATCCTGTGCCCAGACCCTAGACAGGGCCCCCGCTCCGCCGCCGGCCGGGTCGGTTGGCCATCATCGCTTCAGCGTTGTCACCCCGATGCCCGTCCAGTCCCCCAGCATCCCGGCAACCGTGCCCGCCAGCGACCAGGAGCGCTGGCAGCAGCACTGGCAACGGCGCTGGTATCCGGTGGCGGGGCTGGCCGACCTCGACCCCGCCAGCCCCAGCCGCTTCACCCTGCTGCAGCAGGACCTGGTGCTGTGGTTCGACCGGGCGGCGGAGCAGTGGCGCGCCTTCGCCGATGTGTGCCCCCACCGGTTGGTGCCCCTGAGCGAAGGCCGGCTCAACGAGAAGGGGGAGCTGGAGTGTCCGTATCACGGTTGGAGTTTTGACGGCAGCGGCCGCTGCACGGCCATTCCCCAGGCCGTGCCGGCGGCGGCGGCCACGGCCTGCGCCAGCGCCCGCAGCCAGTGCCGCAGCTACGCCACCGCCACCGGTCAGGGGTTGCTGTTCGTGTTCGCCGGCGAGGCGGCGGATGCGGCCGCGGTGCCGCTGCCGCTGGTGCCCGAGCTGGATCAGCCCGGCTGGCTGGTGCAGGACACCTTCCGCGACCTGCCGATGGATGCCCTCACCCTGCTGGAGAACGTGCTCGATGTGAGTCACGTGCCCTTCACCCACCACCGCACCGTGGGCCGGCGGGAAAATGCCGCGCCGGTGGTGGCCGAGCTCACCGGCGCCGGGCCGGAGGGCTTCACCGCCAGCTGGCCCGAGGGTCCGCGGCGGGGAAAGCTGGGCAGCCAGTTCACCACCTTCCAGGCCCCCGGCCTGATGTGGCACGACCTCACCGCCAAGGGCTTCGCCCGCTTTCTCACCGTGGTGTACGCCACGCCGATCCGCCCCGGCGAGTGCCGCCTGTTTGCCCGCTTCCCCTTCCAGTTCCAGTCGCGGCTGC
>JBIKUY010000361.1:0-2780 GCA_044347355.1 Prochlorococcaceae cyanobacterium
ATCCAGCGGATCACTGCAAAGCAAGGCACTGCAAACGAAAAAGCCACCTGCGGGTGGCTTTTTTTGTGCCCGTTGGCTTGCGCTTCTGGCGGCGGTTGGCGAGCTGTCGTGCTCTTCGATCTACGCTCGGCTGGATGCTGATGGGATAGGCCAGTTGCGATGAGTTCCTGGAGGCAGAAATGGCTCACGCCCTTCTGGAGGGCCTATCGCCTTTGGTTGAGGCATGACTGTGTGGATCTCAGCGCAGCTTTTGCTTATCACGGTCTCCAGTCGATTTTCCCCCTTTGCCTGATTGCCCTGGCCATTGCTTCTGCATTGCTTGGACGTGCCTCTGCGTTGCAAGAGCGGGTGTTGGAGCTCATCGCTGCAGTTGTTCCTGCTGCTGCGGTGCCAGTGGTGGAGGCTGGCCTCGATCGTTTTCTGCAGCAGGGTGTTGGCGCTGGTTTTGCTGGGGTTGTGATCTTGGCTCTCACAGCGTCCAATGCCTATCTCACCTTGCAGCGGGGAGCGGATCGTCTCTGGTTCCATCGCCCCTGGCTGCCGGCAACTCCCCGTTCGCGCAAGGCTTTGGTGGGGCGCTTCTTGCTTTTACGCGGCAAGGCGCTTGCTTGGGTTCTATTGGTTGGCCTGTTCATCACGGCCGATCAGGTTCTACTCCGCGGCCGTTTCGCTGCCCTCACTCCCCTGAGGCAATGGTTTTTATCGCCAATGCTGGTTGTGCCGCTGTCCATCATTCTGGCCATCGCTGCCTCGCTGGTGCTGTTGAAGACCTTGCCATCCCAGGCCATTCCTTGGCGGACTTTTCTCCCTGGCGCTGTCTGCCTTGGCCTGAGTATCCACCTGCTCAATTTGGCTCTCACAACCCTGCTTCCTGCGCTGGGGGTACGCTTCCAGGCCTACGGCGTGGTGGGCGGTGTTCTGGTGTTCACCCTCTGGATCTGGTTGATCGGCGTGTTGATCTACTACGCCCAGTGCCTCTGCCTGGCGTTCAGTAGGCCAGGCCAGTCCAGATTCAGCAGGATGGTTGACGAGCCCCCTGCTCGCTGATGTCCCGCTCTGTCCCCTGGTTCTGGATCGCCTTGGCGCTGCTGCTGCTGCTGGCGCCCAGCCCGGCGGGCCGCCTGCTGCTCGATCTGATTGGTGGACTCACACTGACGCTCTTGCTCTTGCCCCTGTTGCTCGGTGTGGCCGGTTTCGTGGGCTGGCAAGTGCTGCAACGGCGCGCACGAACCTGCACGGTGTGTGGCTTCCGCTCCATTGGTCTTGACCAGTGTCCGGCTTGTGGGGCTGTCTACGAGCAGCAGATCGATGGGGTAGGCCGTGAAGCTGTTGGAGAGGTTGTCGATGCCAGTCAGGCCACGATCGATGTTGAAGTAATTGATGAAGGCGACTGTTGATGGGACCTACCCAGTAAGGGGCGACCGAGGTCAGCAAGGGAGAGGCTCTTGCCTATTGCTGCGGGCTGGCTTCAAGCCCACTGTTTGCTGGAAGCGACTTGGCCATTTCGGCCAGTCGGCGTTCCCGCAGATAGAGGAACAGCGGGGCCCCACAGGCAAAGGCCAGAGTGAAGCAACTGAGCAGTACCCACACCAGCCCGCGCATCTGCAGGCGGCGGCTTTCCGTCACCATCCAGATCACCACCGCCGTGGCGCCAATGGCCAGGTCACGGGAGAGGGAGCTGGCCGCTGGGTTGTCATTGGCCAGACGCACGAACAGTCCCAGATCGCCGCTAGCCCCATAGGCCTGGATGAACTCCAGGTTGGCTAGCCAGGGCAGCACGGCACCAGCGATCGCCAATCCCAGGTAGATCCATTGGAGGGGCCTACTCGCTCGTGGTGCGGGCTGGGCAGGGGGTGTCAGGGTCATCAGGTGCAGGGGAAATGGCTGGGCTTAGGAGGGATCAGGCTCTGGGTCATAACGCACTGGAGCGCCCTCCGGGTTGGCCAGGTCGTCCCAGACCAGCACCTCCTGCTCAACCTGATCGAGGATGGTTTCGCAGCGTTGGGCATAGATGCGGCCCCGCTGGTAGAGCCCAGCCATCGCTTCCACGTCCAGGTCGCTGGCCTGCAATTCAGCCAGGACAAGCTCCAGGGCGGCACGGGCCTCGTTGAAGTTGAGGTCGGCTCCGCCCGATTCGTCAGCATCAGCTTGGTGGGTGCTGGCCAGAGCCTCGGCGGCTTCAACGCAGGGCTCAGGGCTGCGTTCGGGGTTGAGCGAGGAATCCTGACGTCGGCGGGGGGCCATGGCAGGCAGGATCGACGGTGTTGGTGATCACTCTGGCTGACCCTGAGCACTGGCTCGTAGCTTCTGCACCAGGGCATCGGCCTCGCCCCCGGGTAGGGCGATGGAAATCAACTGGCCGGCCTCGAGATCCTCCAGGCGGCGCACCAGCGTGCCATCAGCACGATGGATCAGAGAGAAGCCCCGCTCCAACACGTGCTGGGGCGAGAGGGCCTGCAGCAGCCGCCGTGCCTGCTGCAGATCCCTGCGGCGCTGGCGCAGTTGATCGCTCGGGTGAAGCCGGTGCAGCCGCTCAGCGAGTTGGCTCAACCGCTGGCGCTCCCCCTGCAGCCGCAGCACCACCAGGTGGGCCAGGTGCCGTCGCAGCTGCTCACACACCAGCTGCAACTGCCGGCGTTCGGGCAGCAGGGCCACCACGGCTGCGGTGGGGGTTGCGGCACGGTGGTCGGCCACCAGATCGGCGATTGTGGTGTCGTCCTCGTGGCCGATCCCGCAGACCACCGGCACGGGAGCCGCGGCAATGCAGCGGGCCAGGGCTT
>JBIKUY010000033.1:0-11006 GCA_044347355.1 Prochlorococcaceae cyanobacterium
TACACCTGGCAGAGCATCCAGGCCTTTGCGGGCGGCAATCCGGTGTTCACGATGCCCTCAACGCCTGTGAAGTGCTGCGGCGCGCCTCAGACGGTGATGTAGATGGCCGACGACGTGTTCAAGGCCAAGAGCGGCGTGGGGGCGAACAGCCAGGTGATCGTTTGCACGCCGCTGCGCTCCCTGTTTGCCGTCCCGGCCCACGCCCACACGCTGCAGCAGGTGGTGCGGCGCCGGGACATTGAGGTGCGCTTCGGCTGGGATCTCAATGCCGTGCGGGCCGCTGAGCGGATCGCCGTGTTCCTGGTGCACGACGCTCACCACCCAGCACCCGCGGTACGCCAACGTGTTCTCCCTCGGCGACGTGGCGGGCCTATCCACTTCGAAAACCGCGGGAGCCGTGCGCGGGGAAGCGCCAGTGACAGCCTCCAACGTGCTCGCCTTCCTAGAGGAGCGTCCCCTCACCGCCCAGGACGACGGATACACCGTGTGTCCGCTGATCACGGGCTACAACAACGTGGTGATGGCGGCATTCGACGACAGCCAGAAGCCGATCAGCTCGTTTCTGGTGGACCCCACCAAGGAGCGCTGGAGCATGTGGCTGATGAAAACCAAGATGATCCCTTGGCTCTACTGGAACCGCATGATCAAGGGACTGCCCCATGGGAGCCACTACCTCAAACCCTTCGCTCCACTGGTGCACCTCCTGAAACTAGATTTCCGCGAGCCCACTGTGGATCAACAAGAAGCTGCGGGGGAAGCAGGCAGCTGTTGAGATCGAATCGGCTTCTGCTTGAGGGAGCACTTTGTCACTGAAGGCGAGATGGTTTTTCGATGTTGTAGAAGAGCATGCTCGGGAACGGCACGGCGATGATAACGGCATCAATACCAATAGTCTGATCTAACGGACTAATCTAATTGGTTGATCCAAGGCTAATCGATGCATCGGCATCGGCATCGGTGATCGTGATCGGTGCTCGGTGCTCGGTGATCGTGACGGAAGGCGGAATGATGGCTGGGAGGCTATCAGGCCCAGGACTACCAGGCTTAGATCAAGCAACAGCACAGTATCAATCAACGGCCACAGTCATCTAGCCAGGCCATCGATTCATCCAGCCAAGTTGAGCCAACGTTGCTGAAGCGCTGAACCACTGGGTCGGAGTGCGTTGCCCACCAGCCAGCAATGCTGCGATTGGATTGGCGCAGCCACCCGGTGCTCGCGCAGCAACTCCTCTTTGGCGGTGCGCGGCGGGCAGAAGGGGTTCAGAAGCGCGGCGGCAGTCCTGGGGTCTCCATGCTGGCGGCGGTCCGACGGGCCGGTGGCTTGACCTCTGGTGGCGGCGTCCACTGGGGAGGACAGACGTGCCAGCCAGTCTTGCGTTTCTCGGCCCAGAGCTTGATCGCCTCCTCCCGGGTGATCTCCTTGCGGCATCTGAGCAGCGGCACCTGGCCGGGAATCAGTTCGCCGGCGGTGAGCTCCAGGGCCTGGGAGTAGCGGCTGTAGCGAAGCGGCCTGAAGTGCAGTACGTGGCGTCCGTCGCTGAGCCAGCCCTCCCGGGGCGAGAGCGGCGGCCGCTTGGCTGTGATGGCGCTGGGCTGCATGGACCCTCTCAGGCCACCTCCGGTGCCCAGCCCTGCTGCCGGGTCATGTCGTCGGTCCACCCCTGGCAGCGGCTCACCAGATGCTCGCCATGGGCGATCAGGCCCTGGTGCAGCTGGCAGGTGAGCACCGGAATGCAGTTCACACCGGCGTGGTGCCTGAACCAGTGGCAGGTCATGCAGACCTTGCGGCTGCGGGCCTTGAGCAGGGTGCCCTCATCCAGGTAGGGCCACTCCTCGACTGGGGTGTTGAGTCGGGCATTCAGCGCTGCTGGACGAGGAAGAGGGATGCCCATGAACCACTCGCAAGGCGTACACCTGTACTAGCAGGGTCGAGTGCTTCCTGTCTAGGCCTGATGACAGAACGCAAGTGTTTGGTGCTCCACCCCCTGGGTGTGGCTGGATGGGTGCATGAGCCCCCCTTTTTTGCGCTCGCTGGCCAGGGTGCCGATGCGTTCTCTTGCCACTGACCTCCCCACTTCCTAGGCATCGTGCCCAGAGTGGGGTGCCATTGGTCGGCTGTGTGTTCGCTTTGGTGGAGCAGGCTCTGCTCCCCGAATCGCTAGCCGTTGCACCTCCATTTCAGGTTGATGGTGTCCGCGTCTCTGCCTCCTGGTTTGCCACCGCTGCTGGAACGGATTCACACCCAGCTGCTACCGGAGCTGCAGATCCATTGCCCAGATCCCCATGATCCGGTGAGAGTTCAGCATCTCCCGCATCCCTGGCGCACCCTGGGCTGCGGCAATTACGCCGCGGTGTTGCAGCATCCGCACCACCCCGATCTCGTGGTGAAGGTCTACGGCCCTGGGCGCCCCGGCCTGGAGCAGGAAGCCGAGGTTTACCGGTTGATCGGCACCAATCCCGCCTTCTCCCAGTGCTTCCATGTAGGCGCCGGCTTTCTGGTGCTGAGGCGACTGCACGGCACCACGCTCTACGACTGCCTGCGCCAGGGCATCCCCATTCCGCGCCAGGTGATCCACGACGTGGATGCAGCACTGGCCTATGCCGTTGCCCGCGGTTTGCATGGCCACGACGTGCATGGCCGCAACGTGATGCTTCACGAGGGGCGGGGCTTGATCGTGGATGTTTCCGACTTCCTCAACCCAGAGCCTTGCCGGGCCTGGCAGGATCTGCGTTGGGCGTACCACACCCTCTACCAACCACTGATCGCCCCGCTGGGACTGCGAGCGCCGGGGCCGGTGCTGGATGGCTTGCGCCGGAGCTACCGCCTGTGGCGGCGTCTGCGCAAAGCCGTTGCGTCGGCCACACCAAATGATGCCGCTGAGCCCCACCGCGATCGCCGGCTGGATGCCGTTGGCCAGGGCTGGCCAGCGGCCGATCCTTTCGATCGTGCAGATTCAGGTGGCTAGCACCGTCACGGCAATCGAGGTCCAGCTGCCCATGGCGGTGCGAACGAGCCGCCAGCGCCGATAGGGTGCCGCCAGCGAGGGACGGCGAATGGCCTGGAGCCAACTCACGGCGATCAACACCGCCAAGGTGCTCACGATTGTGCTGCTGCTGGTGCTGGCGGCCGTGGTGGGGGTGCAGGACATGCGCCAGGTGCTCTACCTCAGCCTGCACATCAGCTACTGCCTCTGGTGGCTGCTGGAGCAGTGGCTGTTCCCCGAGCGGGCCCGCCAGCTGTTCAGCGAGCGTGTTGGGGTGGTGGGCTTTGGCTCGGCCTTGCTGTTCGTCGGCGTGTTCTACAGCCTGCCGGGCCTGCTGGCCTTTCTCAATCCCGTGCCGATCACCCAGGCCGCCGTGGCCGTTGCGCTGGGGCTCTTCAGCTTCGGCAGCCTGATCAACGCCAGCGCTGATACACAGAAAACCACCGCCAAGGCGATGGGGGCCGGCCTAGTGAGCGACGGCATCTGGCGGCGCGTGCGCCATGTCAACTACCTGGGCGATCTGCTGCGCTATCTGAGCTTCGCGGTGGTGGCCGGCAACGGCTGGGCCTACGTCGTGCCGGGGCTGGTGCTGCTGATCTACCTGCAACGCATCGCTCAGAAGGAAACGCAAATGGCGGCGAAGTACCCGGAGTTCTACGCCTGGCAGCAACGCAGCGCCCGGCTCCTGCCAGGCCTCTGGTGAGGGCCCAGGCAGGCCCCGCCATCACGACGAAGCGGCTGGAGCACCCAGATCCTTGGCGTAGCCGGCATCCTGCGTGCCGCACACCTGGTCCCAGAAGGTGAAGTAGAGGCCGAAGTGCACCGCAGGTCGTTTGTGGTGCAGGGAGTGGTGCGCCGGTCCGATCACCCAGCGGCCCAGCAGGTGGTGGGGGAAGCGGCGCGGCAGGCACTCGAGATCGAGGTGATTCACGATCGCCCACACGGTCATGGTGCTGAGCACGGCTAGCAGGGTGACCAGGTGCAGGGGGATCAGCATCACAATCCCCACCAGAAACAGGGCCTGCACCAGGGCTTCGGGCGGATCGAACGCGAAGGAGGTCCAGGGGGTGGGTCGGCACGAGCGGTGGTGACCCCAGTGGAATGCGGCGTAGAGCGCCGGATGGTGAAACAGGCGGTGGGTGGCGTAGAAGAGCGCATCCTGCAGGATCAGCACCGCGAGATAACTCACGCCGAGATACCACCAGTTGCTGGGTTCGGCTCCGGCGTACAGCCGGGTGAAGCCGTGGGCCTGCAGCCACAGCACCGCGGCGGCGGCCACAGCGAACACCGCCGCCGAGAGCACCGACAGTCGGATGTCGTGGCGGATGCCATCGCGGATCCGCCGGCCCTGCAGCTCTGACAATGCCGCTGCGGCGCGGGGACGGCAGATACGCACCAGCCACCAGCACCCTCCGGCCACAAGGAAATAGCGCGCCAGGATGATCAGAAACAACGCGAGACTGTCAGCTCCGAATGAATGCCCTGACCACATCTGCCCAATCCCCTCAAGGTCGCGGTGAAACTGGAGTGTTGGCTCGATGAATCCGATGAAGGCTCGATGAATCCGATGGCGAAGCTGATCGCGATGCCGGTGGGGGTGCTGGTGCCGGTGCCGCTGGCTGCCGAATGGTTTTATTCAGGCTAGAGGCATCCAGCCCACTCGCCTGCCAGCAGATATGCAGCGTTATCGGATCCGCCACCACACGATCTACTGCTACGACGCAGAGGTGTGCCTCGATGCCCACGCCCTGCGGCTGCGGCCCCGGGAGAGCCATGAGCTACGCATCGAAGCATCCTGGCTGCGCATCACACCATCGGCGACGCTGCGCTGGCATCGGGATGCGGAAAACAACTCCGTGGCCATTGCCCGTTTCTCTCAGCCAGCCACCAGCTTGAGGATTGAGAGCGAGGTGTTGATTCAGCAGTACAACCAGGACCCCCTCGATTTTTTGGTGGATCCTGCGGCCCTGTTCTTGCCGTTTGATTACGGAGCCGAGGAGCAACTGCTTTTGGCTCCGTACCGCCAGCCAGTGGATCATGCCGAGGTCCTGGATCGCTGGGTATCCGGCCTCTACGCCCCTCATGAGCGCCTGGAGACCTACGCCCTGCTGGAGCGCATCAGCTCCTCCATTCACGGCACGTTTCACTACGTGAGGCGCGAGGAGCCTGGCGTGCAGCCTCCCGCCCACACCCTCAGCAGTGGGAGTGGCTCGTGCCGCGATTTCGCGACGCTGTTTATGGCAGCAGCCCGCCTGCTGGGACTGGCGGCCCGTTTTGTGAGCGGCTATCTGCACGATCCACTGTCACCGGAGGCCGGTGGCTCCACCCATGCCTGGGCGGAGGTGTACCTGCCGGGGGCGGGCTGGACGGGGTTCGATCCCACCACCGGCCATTTGGCTGGCCCTGACCACATCGCCGTGGCGGTCTCCCACCGGCCGGATGCGGTGCCGCCGGTGGCTGGATCCTTCCGCGGCCCTGCCCGATCAACCATGACCGTGGGCGTTTGGGTGACGCAGGTGCACAAGCGCTCTGGATCTGATGGGGGCTGATTTGCGAGCGGTGAGTGCAACCCCGCCGATCGACGACCGCAGGCTCCAGCCTGATCAACAGCGGGGATGTTCAGCCGGTGTCGAGGGAGCTCGGCACGCCTCCGGGTTGGCTGGTTCACGCTTCAGCCTGCTCACCACTGGTTTTGATGCCATGCCTGCATGGTTGCTGTTTTGGCAACCAGCTGCCGCAGCAACCGCACGCTCATTTGCGCCGTCCGGCTGTTCACCGCTCCCTGGGGTAGCAGCAGCCAAAGCTGCTCGGCTAGCGGCGGTTGCTCGGCCAGGGGCACCAGGTTGTGGGCCACCAGCCAGCTGGCGTCAAGCAGTTCGCTGCACACGGGAATGGCCAGCTGGCGGTCGTGGGCCCGCTTGATCCAGGCGGCCGGCTCCTGACAGGCCGCAGGCTGCTGGATTACGTCCAGGCCGTGGCCCGACACCGTTTCGTGCAGCAGTGGTGCGGCCGCCTTCCCGGGAAGCAGCACCCCCCGCGTCTGCGGCGCGGCAGCCACCAGTTGCAGGCCCAACTGGCCCAGGGGCTGTACGGCCAGGCCATCCCAATTGGGTTGCCTCCCGGCGGGGAGGGGCCGCTCCAGACAGAAGGAGCTCACGATCGCCCCATCCAGTAGGCCGTGGCGCACCAGCGCGGCCCAGTGCTCGCCGCTGCGGAAGCGGGCTGGCACCTGCTGCACCCCCGCCATCGCCCGCAACAGACTTTGGTGCAGCACATCGGTGCCAATCCGCAGCAGCCCTGCCATCAGCCGGTGCTCCCGGTAGGCCAGTCGCAGGTGATGCAGACAGGCGTTGTGGCCGTGGCGACACACCGGGGAGCCCGGTGCGGCCTCGAGCCGCAGCTGCTGTTGCATCAGCTGCAGGCTGCGAGACACCGTGCTCTGGTGCATGTCGAGAGCCCGGGCTGCCCTGTGCTGGGAGCCGGCTAGCTCCAGCACATCCAGGATGTGGAGGTCATGCAGCGGAGTCGGCGGGGCGTAGCGGTCGGTGGATGGGGAATGGTGCATGTGGGGCCGGATGTCGCGATGTGCAGCGTCAGCGCTCCGGAGCCATTGCGATTCATTTCTCCTGCGAAAGACTGGAGCGTCCCTTGTCCAGGCGGCTCCATGGCCTCGCTGCGCTGCCACTTGCTGATCGGCCAGCCCGCCAGCGGCAAGACCACCCTGGCCCGCGCCCTGGCGCCCCTGCTCACCGTGCCCGGTGAGCCGCCGGCTGTGCTGCTCTCCACCGACGCCATCCGCGCCGAGGTGTTCGGCGATGCCGCCGTGCAGGGGCCCTGGGTGGACATCCAGCAGCGACTGCACCAGCGCATTCAGGAGGCGGTGGCCGCCGGCATCCCGGTGATCGTGGATGCCACCCATGCCCGCCGCGCCTGGCGCCTGGCCCTCACCCAGGCCCTGCCGCTGCCGTCGCCGGTGGAGTGGATCGGCTGGTGGCTCTACACCGACCTGCCCACCTCCCTGGCCTGGAACGCCCGGCGCGAGCGGCCCGTGCCGGTGCCGGTGATCCAGGAGATGGCCGCCGCCCTGGCCGATCCCCACTTCGGGCCATCGCGGGCGGAGGGGTTTGCGGCGATCTGCGCTGTGGTGCCCAGCCACCACAGCGATCTGGCGGCGGTGCTGCAGGCGGAGCTGGCCGGGTTGGATCGCCGCATCCGCTCAGCCACCAACCGCGAGCGCAAGCTGCAGCGCCACGGCTACTCGCGGCTGCTGGATCTGGAGCGCCTGCTGTATCTGATCAAGCTGCTGAGCACCTGGCCGGATCTGGCCGCCAGTGATCCCGCCAGCGCCGGCGAGCTGGAGGTGATCCTCTCTCCCCTGCCCCAGGGCGACCTGGCCGATCGGGCCGCCGCTTTCCTGGGCCGGCTGCAGGGCAGTTGCTACGCCGATGCCACGGCGATCCGGGCGGATCTGGCCTGGCTGGAGGCCAATGGCTTCTGCTCGCCTGCTCCGGTGCAGACGCCAATCCAGCTGGCCCCGCTTCCACCACGCAAGCGGGGGTGTGCGGGTGATGGAGCCGTCCATGGCGGCCTGCCGCCCCTGGGCGATGGGCCGGTGTTCCTGCGGGTGCTCACCCTGCTGCGCCACCTGCTCCAGGTGCCCTTCGATCGGCCAGTCGATCGCGGCGGCACCTTGCACGAGCACCTGATCAATGCCACCGCCCCTATCCCCGGCGCCTACTTGTCGGGGGAAACGGCCACCCTGCGCAAGGACCTCGAGAAGCTGCTCACCCCCTACGGATTCCGCAGCCGCAACGACAACGTGCGCCACGGCTATTGCCTCGGCACCGCCGTGCTCTCGCCTCCCCGTCTGCGCGAGCTACACCATGTGGTGCGCCAGAGCGCCGGCCGCCTCGCCGATCCCTTGGCCCAGAACCTTCTCGCCGAGCTGGGTGAGCGGCTGGGCTGGGCGGGGATCGGTGCCGATGGCCTGCCGCCGGTGCGCAGCTATGCGCGCCACGCCGTGGTGGACACCGCTCTGGTGCGCCGTGACTCCCTTGCCGTACCCCGCCGGGCCGAGGCGATCGAGGCGGCGATCGTGGAACACCGGCGCGTGCTGCTGCGGCGCTTTGTGGGCGTGGGCAGCAACGCCGACAGTCCCGAGGGGGAGCTGCGGGTGTGGCCCCTGCAGCTGATTTTCCACAACGTGGGCTGGTACCTGCTGTTTGAACACGACCAGATCGGCCAGGAGCAGGGGCTGATCCGCAGCGAGCGCCTCGATCGCCTCGCCCTGCGCTCCGCCCATGGCGACCTGCGCCGCAGCGGCGAACAGCACGCCGCCGCCGTGGCCCGCCTGGAGCGCCTGCTGCACCACAGCGGCGGCATCTATTTCGGCAGCGATCTGGAGCAGCAGCTGGTGATCGCCAGCCCTTCCGCCCAGCGCCGCAGCCAGGCCCTGGTCACCCTGCGCTTCTGCTGCGCTCCCTGGGCCTTTGCCTTCATCCGCGAGGGGCTGCAGCGCTACCCGATCGAGCACACCCGCTTCTCCACACCCCTCCCCGGCGACAGCTGGTGGCACCACCCCAAGGCCCCCCATGTGCTGGAGCCTGGCCTTGCGGAATCCAGCCACCCCTACCCGGTGGAGCTGGATCTGCCCCCCTGGACCGTGGCGGCCGACATCGACCTGCGCAACTGGCTGTTTGCCTTTGGCGGCGGCATCCGCATCGAGAGCCCCGACGCCCTGCGCCAGGAGCTGGTGGAACGCTGCCGGCAGGCGATTGAGGCGAATGGTGGGAAAGGAACACCGCTGTCTGTCGCACCGGCGCAGGAGGATGGCTTTGCCAACCGATTACGGAGGCCATAGCCCCTTTGGCTGATTCGGGAGGGACAAGCGTTGGACAGGCCCTGCCCCCCCAGGGGAGTTCCCGTGGGCAGCGTGGCTGGGCTCCATGGCCATCAGTCGCCAAGTTTGCGATCCAACCATTGGGTCAGCACATAGACCCCGATAAACATCGGCAGATAAGCCACCCACATGTTGGGGAGGTTGAGCTCTGAGTTATTGATCAGAACAAGACCGCCATAACTGAACCCGGCATAGATCAACGCCCTGCGCAGCGGTGAGGCGATCTTGTTCAAGAGAATGGGAACGGGAACTCCGTTTCAGGCTATGCCTTGCCGGCGAGGGAGCGGCAGCGATGGAGCCCTTTGGGCAGGGGCGAGCTTGTCCCGCAGCTGATCATTCGTTCTGCCCGCCGCCCGCTGCCGGCGCAGCGGTGTGGCTTCCCTTGCCGCAGGCCCACACTGGGATCAAGCCTCACCGGGAAGGCTGAGCCGTTATGCCTGAACCCACTGTTTCCACTCCAGGCCCGGAGCCGTTGGAGTTACCAGCCGGGGTGCACCAGCTCTGCAGCTGCGGCAGAAGCCACCACGGTTGGTTCTGCGATGGCGCCCATCTGGGCACAGGTCGGGTGTCTTACGAGCTACGGCTGAGTGAGCCGGCCACGGTACTGATGTGCCGGTGCGGCCGCTCCCGGCGCTATCCCCTCTGCGATCGCAGCCATGACGCGCCGCCGCGCAGGCGCTGGTGGTGGCCATGGGAGTGACGAGCTCAATCGTGCTGGCCGCCGATGATCCGGCTACCCTGGCTCGCTTCTATGGCGCTCTGCTGGTGGTGGAGCCTGAGCCGGGTCTGAGCAGCACACACTGGCGCGTGTCCTGGCCGGCCGGTGGCTGGTTGGAGGTATACGGGCCATCGCGCAGACGGCCTCAACCTCATCGGCAAGGTCGCCTGGCCCTCTGCCTGCAACGCCAGGCGGATGGCACAGGCACCGTTGCGGTGCTCAACGACTGGATCGCGGCAGCTCTGAACCTGGGTGCCTCGCTGCAGGATCCGCCTCGGCAGGAGCCCTTCGGCGCAGAAGCCTGGCTGCTCGATCCGGAGGGCAACCGCCTGCTGCTGTTGGTGTTGCCCACACCGTGAAGCTCCCTTCATGAACTGCCATTGCCGCCAGTAAAGACCGATGTCGAATGGGCTGCAGCACGTGCCGGCGCCAGCGGCCGGGTCCATCGTGGTTGCAACGGGATTCGGAGGCTCCACAGATGGAAGACACCCCCCCTGAGCACCAGTCAGGAGCGCGCTGACGATCCGGCCCCTGCTCCAACACTCTCAACGGATCTCTGACGTTCCTGGCGTGTCGCTGTTGTGTTGAACAGCCTTGTCGCCGTCCACTGCATCGCTTGAGGTGCCCCGGACCCAACGGAACGTCCCAATCGACACCTGGCCCCAGGTGCCAGCGCCAGCAGCTCCGCCCACAACTGAAGATCCTGTGATCCCATGATCACGCTTTTGATCAAGCCAAAACCTTGCACAGCTGCGCCCGCACCCCCTTGGGAAGAAACCACGGCTGAGCAGACAAATGCCCGGGGACTTCAACCCGGGCTTTGTTATGGGCATGCCGTTAACCAGTGGTTTGCCAAAGATCCGGCTGTCGATGCCCTGCTGCGATGAAGCCATCCGTGATGCAGAGGCCTGAATCAAGCTGCAAATTGATCAGGTCTGCCAGTGTGGCTTATCGGCGGGGGGTCTCCGGAGCTGCCGTGTCCGGGGAACGGCGATCTGTTTGGCGTCAAGAGCATTGACGCCATTGATCAACGGTGTACGCGCCGGACTAGGGCCGCCGTTTTGCCCAATCAAGGATCATGCGGCAGCGGCCTCATCTTCCTCCGCACCGCCCGCCGGCACTAGCTTGATCTGCTTGCGGCCGAGCTTGATCTCAAACTCATCGCCGGGCTGCAGATCCAGCATGGCGGTGTAGGCCTTGCCTACCAGCAGGTTGCCGTTGCCCTGCACCGTTGCCGTATAGCTGAGCTTGCGACCGCCCTTACCACGGCCAGCGCCATCAGTGCCAAGGCTGAGACCCTTGGCTTCCAGCAGGGCCTCATAGAAAGCGGTGAAGTTCAAGCGCTCGCTGCCGTCCTTCTTGGTGCTCACATAGCCGCACTCGCGCACCAGTTCGGACTTGGACG
>JBIKUY010000362.1:0-2778 GCA_044347355.1 Prochlorococcaceae cyanobacterium
CCGCTGCAGGGCCACTTCTTCGGGCTGGTCCTCACTTTGGGCCAGTTCCTCCAGCACAACCTGACGCTCCATGGCAAAGGCCTCGGCATCCAGCCGTGGTTCCAGCACGAGGTCGAGGAGCAGGGCCACCGCCTCGGCGGCCGCCTCCGGTGGGATCAGCACGTGGTAGTGCACGTCGTCGAAGCCCGTGGCCGCATTGCTGCTGCCGCCGAGGGCCTCGATCCGCCAGTCGAATTCACCGGGCTCCAACTGGCGGCTGCCCTTGAACACCATGTGTTCGAGGAAATGCGCCATGCCGCTTTCCCCCTCCGTTTCGAAAAGGCTGCCCGCCCGGCACCAGAAGTCCACGCACACCAAGGGGGCATCGGCGAGGTTCTGGGTCACCACCTGGGCGCCGTTGCTGAGCCGGCGGATGACGGGCGCCTGCAGACCGGGCAGACGGGCCGGAGTTGGGGCCAGGGGCAATGGGAGAGGAAGCATGGCAAGATCCGCATTCTGCTGGCTGGTTCGGCTGTGGTGAGTTCCCCGATGCCCCCTCCCCTGGAGCTGCATCCTCTGGTGGAGGCCTTGGCCGAGCGGATCCGTGTCGCCTGGGCCGGTCTTCCGGACCTGCAACCCTTGCCGGTGGCTGCCGATCTGGAAGCGATCAGCGGCAGCCTGGATGGCGAACACCTGTTCATTCGCAATGAGCTCTGGCGCTGCCGGGGCTTGCGCAAGCTCCATCTCGAGACAGCGCGCCTCGGCGTTGGTCTGCAGATCTTGCACTGCGTCTGGTTCCCAGACCCCCGCTGCGATCTGCCGGTGTTCGGCGCCGACATTGTTGCCAGTCCAGCAGGTGTGTCGGCGGCGATCGTCGATCTGTCGCCGGTTCGCGGTGAGTTGCCCGAGGGGATTGCAACGGCCCTGGGGGCCCGAAAGCCGCGCCAGTACAGCCAACCCCGCGATTTGCCTGCTTGGGGGTCGATCTTCTCCCCCTACGTGCGTTTCGTGCGTCCGGCGGGTGCCGAAGAGGATCGCCAGTTCGTGGAGGAAGTGGGCGAGATCCTTGTGATCCTGGCCGAGGCCTGCCGCAGCGCACCCCTCGCCGCGGCGGATGATCCGTCTACGATTCAGCGGTGGGAGGGTCAGCTGCTCTATTGCAAGCAACAGAAACAAAACGACAAGACCCGCCGGGTGCTGGAGAAGGCCTTCAACCCGGCCTGGGCGGACCGGTACATCGAGGAGCTCCTCTTCGACGATCCTCTGCGGCCATGACCGCCCGGCCTCCGTGGTTGCTCGGGGCCTCGGCGGTGGCCCTGCTGCTTGCCGGTGTGGCGCTGGGGAGATTGCTGCTGCTGCCGCGCACTCCGGCTGCCAGACCAGCGACCCCCGACTCTGCGGCCCAGCCCAGACCGGTGGAGGCCGTGGCTGCCCTTGGGCGGCTCGACCCCCGCGGTGAGATCCGCCAGGTGGCCGCCCCGATCAGTGGCATCGGCGGCAGCCCCCGCCTCACCCGGCTGCTGGTGCGCGAAGGACAGACCGTGGCGGCAGGACAGCTGTTGGCTGAGTTCGACACCGCCCCAACCTTGAAGGCCGAACGACTCCAGCTGCAGGCCCGGATCGGCAACCTGGAATCGAGGCTCACCCTCCAGCGCCGCGACATTGATCGCTACCGGCGTTTGGCCCGCAGCGGTGCCATCGCCAGCGCCGACCTCGACGGCCGTGAAACCGACCTGCTGGCCCTCCAGGGTGAGCTGCTGGAAGCCCGGGCCGAGCTGGAGAAGATCGAGGCCGAGCTGCTGCTCACCGAGCTGCGGGCGCCCATCGCCGGCACCGTGCTGCGCCTGCATGCCCGCGAAGGGGAGCGCCCCGGTGACCAGGGGGTGCTGGAGCTGGGAGCCAGCGACCGGATGGAGGCCCTGGTGGAGGTATACGAAAGCGACATCGCCCGGGTGCGTCCTGGCCAGTCGGTCACCCTCAGCAGTGAACACGGCGGCTTCTCGGGGTCCCTGCAGGGAACGGTGCTGCGCATCAGTCCCCAGGTGCGCCAGCGGGAGGTGCTCGCCACCGATCCCACCCAGGACGCCGATGCCCGCATCGTGGAGGTGCGGGTTGGACTCGATTCCGCTTCGGCCCAGCGGGTGCGCTCCCTCAGCGGCCTCAAGGTGATCGCCCGCTTCCTGCCCTGATGCTGGATCGCCTCTGGCCGGCACGGCGGATTCCCCTGGCCTGGCTGTTGCTCACCCGCCAGCCGGTGCGCCTGGCTGTGGCCCTCGCCGGCATCTCCTTCGCGGGGATCCTGATGTTCATGCAGCTGGGGTTCCGCGATGGCCTGTTCGACGCCAGCGTCACGGTGCACCGTCAGTTCGCCGCTGATCTGGTGCTGATCAGTCCGCGCACCATGAGCTCGATCGGCATGGCGGCCTTCCCGCGCCGGCGCCTGGTGCAGGCCATGGCCGATCCGGATGTGCGGGGGATCACCCCGGTGCACTGGAACCTGCTGCTCTGGCGCAACCCGGAAACCCGCTCCACCCGCTCGATCCTCACCCTGGGCTTCGAGCCGGGTGATCCCCTGTTCAACGATCCCCAGTTGGCCCAGCAGGCCAACCTCCTCACCCAGAAGGGTCGGGTCCTGTTCGATGAGCAGTCCCGCCCGGAGTTCGGTCCGATCGCGGAGCGCTTCCGCGCCGGCGAGGTGGTGGAGACGGAGGTGGCCGGCAGCCGGGTACGGGTGGTGGGCCTGGTGTCCATGGGCCCCTCCTTCGGCGCCGATGGCAACCTGCTCACCAGCAGCGAAAC
>JBIKUY010000364.1:0-2768 GCA_044347355.1 Prochlorococcaceae cyanobacterium
CTCCGCACCTGGGCCCTGGTGGTTGCACTACTAGTGCTGCTTGCCGGGGTGCAGCCGGTCTGGGCGTTTCAACTGCCCCCACTGCCCTACAGCCCCGATGCCCTGGAACCAGCCATCGACGCCCGTACGATGACCATCCACCACGACCGCCACCACGCTGGCTACGTCAAGGCCCTGAACGCCGCGGTGGCCGCCGATCCGGCGCTGGCCGAGCTATCGCTGGAGCAACTCCTGGCACGGGGCGCCCGCCTGCCCGAGCTGGTGCGCAACAACGCCGGTGGTCACTGGAATCACAGCCAGTTCTGGATGGCCATGGCCCCCCCTGGCCAGGGGGGCGAACCGTCTGAGGCCCTCGCTGGGGCGATCGAGGCCAGCTTCGGCTCGCTGGCCAGCCTACGGGAGCAATTCAGCGCAGCAGCTGCCAGTCGCTTCGGCTCCGGTTGGGCCTGGTTGATCCTCAGGCCCAATGGGGAGCTGGCTGTGACCAGCAGCGCCAACCAGGACAACCCGCTGATGGGCCTGCGGGGGATGATGCGCGGCACCCCCCTGCTCGGCCTGGACGTGTGGGAGCACGCCTACTACCTCAAGTACCAGAACCGCAGGCCCGACTACATCGCGGCCTGGTGGTCGCTGCTCAATTGGGACGAACTGAACCGTCGCTATGCAGCCGCCACCACGGGCGAGGTGGACGCCCCGCGCTAGGGATGGGGCAATGCCCAAGCTTCATCTTGATGAGGTCTGCTGAGATCGAGATCGGCCCCCACGGCGATCCCCCGCGTACCCAGCGCCTCGACTACGGCCTGGTGCTGCTGCAGCTGCTCTGGCGGATGCGCTTCGACCTGATCCTGTGGTTTGCGTTCTGCACCTTTGCCTGGCTGCGGGGACCCCGCGTCCTGCCTTGGCAGATCACCCCGCTGGCGCTGTCGGTGTTCGGCATCGCCGTGTCGATCTTCATCGCTTTTCGCAACACCCAGGCGATCGGCCGTTGGTGGGAAGCGCGCAGTCTCTGGGGAGCGATTGTGAACCAGAGCCGCCAGTGGCGCGACACCCTGCTGGCCCATGTGGGGGGCCAGCGGCTGCGGACGGCACGGGGACGGCGGTTGCTGGAGTACCAGGTGGCCCAGGTGTGGCTGCTGAACTTTGAACTGCGCAACTTCTGGCGGGCCGACGTGCGCCGCACCATCAACGGACTGGTGGCCGATCTGAACCTGCCCCAGGAGCTCACCCTCCAGGAGCTCTGCCGTCGCCGCGCCCTCGCCATCCACGACCTCCACCAAGACGGCTGGGTGGACGACTGGGGTAGGCATCAGCTGGTGGAGGTGGCCAACCGCTGCCTGGATTCGATCGGCGGCCTGCAGCGCATCCGCAACACACCCATTCCCGCCTCCTATGACGTGTTCGTGAGGCTGATCACCTGGCTCTACGGGCTGCAACTGCTGCTGCAGTTAAAGGCGGAGGGACCCATGGCGACAGGAGCGGTGCTCTTCCTGGGCTTCCTGGTCGCCGAGCGCATCGGTGCCTATGTAGAGGGCCCCTTCGACCGCGACGGCAGCTGTTTCTCACTGCCCCTCAACAGCCTCTGCAGCACGATCACAGCCGATCTGATGCAGCGGCAGTTGGATTTCGGCTCTTTTCAGCCGAGCCAGGATCCCACCCGTTGGGATTGAACCCGATGCGGTTGCTGCACACCTCCGACTGGCATCTGGGCCGCAGCTTCCATGGGGAATCGTTGCTCGACCAGCAGGAAGCGGTGCTCGACCGCATCGTGGAGATCTGCCGCCAGGAGGCGGTGGACCTGGTGGTGATTGCTGGCGACCTCTACGACCGGGCGATCCCCCCGGCCACGGCCGTAGCCCTGTTTACCGAAACCGTACGCCGCTTGCGGGCCGATGGCGCCGTGGTGGTGGCGATCGCCGGCAACCACGACAGCCATGTGCGGGTGGCTGTCTATGACGAACTGCTCACGGCCTTGGGGGTAACGGTGAGGGGCGACTGGCGCCGCTCCCATGAGCCGCTGCTGGTGCCACCCCGGCGGGGCGGCTCGCCACTGGCCGTCTACCCCCTACCCTTCCTGGAGCCCTTGCTGGATGGGCCGGCCCTGGCCCGGGAGGCTGGGCTTCCCGAGGGCGAGGCCAGGCGCCATCAGCAGGTGATCGACCTGGCCCTGGCCCGCATCCGTGCCGACCTGGCCAACCGTCCAGGTCAGCGCTCCCTGCTGGTGGCCCACGCCTTTGTAGCCGGCGGCCGCAGCTCGGAATCGGAGCGGGAGCTGTCGGTGGGCAACCTCGACGTGGTGGCCGTGCCCAGCTTCGCTGGCTTCGACGTGGTGGCCCTTGGTCACTTGCACGCCGCCCAGGAACTGGATGGGGCGCGGCTGGCCTACTCCGGCAGTCCGCTGCCCTATTCCTTTTCCGAGGAAGGGCAACAGAAAAGCGTGCGCCTAGTAGAAATCAACGACCAGGGGTTGGCCGCTGTGCAGGTGATCCCTTTACGGGTGGGGCGTGAACTGCGCAGCCTGGAGGGACCGCTAGAGGCACTGCTGCAGGATCCCCAGCTGGAGGATGCACGCCACTGCTGGGTGCGTGCGGTGCTCACCGACGGCGACCTGCCGCGCCAGGCGATGGCTCGCCTGCGCCAGCGATTCCCCCACGCGGTGGAGCTGCGCCACCGGCCGCTGCGCCAGGAATCGATGGGCACGAGTGCTCGCACCCAGCAGATTCGCGCGGCCCGCGGGCCGCTGGAGCGCATCCTGGCCTTCTACAGCGATC
>JBIKUY010000035.1:0-10937 GCA_044347355.1 Prochlorococcaceae cyanobacterium
TCATCGTCCAACATGAACACCTCGAATTGAGTCCATTAAGCCCATCACGTTGAGAAGCCAGACCACAACAGCGACAACCACCACTGCATTAAGGATCTGCTTGATCTTTCGATCCATTGGGATGTACGTATTCACTAACCACAGGAGTACTCCAACAACGATTAGTGTAACGATGAGCGAGATTAAATCCATTTCTTAGCAGGCTAATGACGATCGGTTGTTGCTGGCGGTTGGCTTGATGATGGGTTTAGGGATTGACAGTAGTGCGCAACGGACCGTTGTATTCAACCTTCACCTCTTTAGCATCAGGAGATACCAGTACTACTGTTTCAATGGTTGCCTGCTCACCTCTGCTCGTCCAGCCAGGGGCGCCACCTAGGAAGCGAAAGCGATAGCCATTATCTGTGTTCGAGACAAGGCAGGAGCCACCGCCGCCCTTGTGCATGCAGTTGTCTGCTGAATAGAGACGCAAACCACCATTGAGCAGTTCCGCTTGCATTCGAGCCATATTTGCTGCTCTCATCTGCGACTCGCTGACCGATTGAGCCAGGGCTGATGGGGTGATGGTTAGGGAGCAGAAGATCAAATACAGGGGATAGAGAGCAAGGACCAGAGGACGCATGGCATGATTTTCAGGCCTCTCCAGTGTGGGTATAGTTATTGGCAACGGCGACAATGACAGCGGGATTGCTGCGCATTTAACTCGGATTGATGTGATCGCACTTGGCTGTTTCTAATGAAAGTTCGTTCACGTGCGTTGTGTAGGCCAGTTCGCCTCCACCAGGATTGGTTGCAGGACCCACCTTCTAGGGCTCTCGATCTCATCGTCTTTGCCACCATGGCGGGTGCGCAGGTCGATAGGGTCTACCCGCGCACAATGCCGATGTCCTGCGATTAACAAGCAAAACTCGTGATTCATGCTTCACCCCTCCCGGACGAAGCCGTGAGCTCCACTCAGGTAATAGGTTCGGTGAATCGTTCGATTGATGGCATGACTCAATCAATGATTTCTAGTGTCGCACGACCGACGAGTCCATTCAGTTCACAACTTGTTGTGTCGGTACAGGCTAAAGGAGAGGAGTCAAAAGACTCCTCCCATTCAACCTTCACTCACGACTGCTAGCGCCGAGTTCAGCTCAGCTCGTCTGCTGCTGCATCAGCGGCATCGCTGATTTTCTTTTTCACCGTTTTCGCTGTTTCCTTGATGTCCTCTGCTGTGTTCATGGCTGAAGCCTGAACTTGCTTTGCTTTCCCTTTTAGCTGGTGGCCTTTGTCGTCTGTAAGGTCACCATAGGCTGATTCTAGCTTGCCTTCTGCATCTTTGGCTGTGGCTTTTGCTTTGTTGGACATGGTTGCTAATGCGATGGGGATGCTGGTCTGACCGTTGGCGAGTGCCATGACAGGCATTGGAGTCATGATGCTGCTGCATAGGAGCATCAATGCAGCAAGAAATGAACTAAAGCCTCTGAAGAAGCGACCCATTCGTGTCCTCGTTTCAAGGGTTCGAAAGAACCATAGAGATGCTTTGCCGAGCCGGTCGAACATCAACCCTCGCTGCCCGCTTCCTGCCTGCAGTCAATCGCCATGCAGATCGTCGTCATGCACAGATATGGGCCTGAGTTGGCCCGCTGGCTGCGGTTGTTTCAATGTCTGGTATAGACACCGTTTAAGACGCTGATGACGGACCAGTTGCTCAGCATGAGGCTGGCTTGCATAGATGCACCAGTTATCGGCCAGCACCTCTTCGCTCGAATGGCCATGGGTACGGGAACAGGCACTCCCCTATCCCACCATGGGCTCACCAGGGTTCTTGCTTGAGATTGAGGGGAGGGCAGGCTGCCAACCCGACCTTCACCCTCCAAGAGAGTCCGGCTCGGGATCATCGGTGCCGGTGCACGACGAGGAGGTGCGCCCTCTATGTGTCAGTCCACCTGTGAACGCCCTCTCATGGCAGCAGCGAGCTTTACGCCAGTTGTATGTCCTGCCTGTTGACCCCCGGGCTGCATACTCCGGGTCTGCATCACAGCTGAGAAGGTCAAGCCCCGAGCATCTCTTCCCAGAGACGTGATCTCAATCCTTGCCTGCCAGCCCCATGACAGGTCATCCGTGATTCATCGACATCCGATCGATCGGAACAGACTCCAGACGCCAAGGTCATGATCCGCAACCGGTGCAAAGGCGCCCCCCACGGGGCGCCTTCTTGATGCGACCGATCTCCGCCTGCCAGACCCGCAGAACCCTCCGGGGTCTGACTTTCGGCTGTACTGCCTTCCGCACTCTCGACCTGTCGCCCTGACGACTGGCGTACCGCGATGCCACCCCTAGCCTCAGCGGCCCCGTTGCCGGCGCCATGGCACCTGCCGCTGACCGCTACCAGGCTTACGCCTTGATTCAGCTAGGCAGTCGACTGCCGCTGTACACCACCTGTGCCAGCCGCCGGGAGATTCGGGTGGCCAATCTGCGTCTCTGGCGCGGCGGCCTGCCGCTGCGCTATGTGCCCAGGCACGGCAGTTCGCCGCCAGCCAAGGTGGTGACCGGTCCATGACGCGCGGCGATGGCCAGCAAGCGCACCCTCAACGTCGGCAATTTGGAGGCGCTCGGTGCCGTGGCCCTGGCCGCGCTACTGATCGAGGTGAGCAGCGGCAATGCCGTGATCCAGCGGCGGTTGCGCCTAGCCCTGGCCGCCGCCGTCGGCCCCGATGGCGCGGCCCAGGAGGTGCGCAAGCGCCTGGCGGCGATCGCCAGGGCCACCACCGTTGTGGATTCGCGCAAACGCAAGGCGTTGCTGGCCGATTTGGAGGCCCAGCACCAGGCGATCACTGGGCCGATTGCTGCGGCAGAGCCGGCCCAGGCCTTCCAGCTGCTCGTGCGCTTCCTCGAGCTGGCCGACGGCGTGCTGGAGCGCAGCACCGACACCACGGGTGCGGTGATCGGCGTGTTTCAGCGCGCCTTGGCTGATCTGGGCGGGCTGGCCACGGCCGCCGCACTGCCGGCGGAGACCCTCGTGGAGCAGGCCAGCGAGTTGATCGCCACCAATGGTTATGGCCAGTTCGATCAGCTGATCCCTTGCCTGGCGCCGGCCTTGGGTGAGCAGGGACTCACCCAGCTGCAGCGCCTGATTGAGGAGCACGGCGGTGTGGATGCCCCCTGCGTGCTGCGCCAGATTGCCGAAGCCCTCGGGGATGTGGAGGCCTACCTGGCCCAGTTCAACCCAAGCCAACTGGCCATGCCCGGGGTGGCCGCCGCTGTGGCCCTGCACCTGCTGGGAGCAGGCCGCCCGCAACAGGCCCTCACCATCCTCGATGGGGCCACTCTCGCCGCGGCCACCTGGCCGCAGGCCCATTGGCACGACGCCCGCATTGCCGTCCTGGATGGCCTGGACCGCGTGGATGAAGCCCAGCAGCAGCGCTGGCAGTGCTTCAGCGAACGCTTGTCGATTCCCCATTTGCGCGCGTACCTCAAGCGCCTGCCGGACTTTGAGGATCTGGGGGAGGAAGAGCGGGCTCTGCAGCTGGCTGAACATCACCCGCAACCCCTGCGGGCCCTGGCGTTTCTAGTGGAGTGGCCGGCCCTCTCCCGGGCCGCTCGCCTGGTGATCCGCCACGGTCCGCACTGGGACGGGGAGGCCTATGGGGTGCTCGCTCCGGCTGCGGAACGGCTAGGCCACGACCACCCCCTGGCCGCCACGATCCTGCTGCGCGCGATGGTGGTGTTCGCCCTTTCCTGCGGGCTCTCCAAGCGCTACCGCTACGCCGCAGCGCACCTGCACACCTGTGAGCGGCTGGCTGCCCGGATCGATCACTGGCAGGAGATGGAGAGTGCTGCGACGTTCGTGGGCCGGCTGCGGGAAGCCTTTGGCCGCACCTGGAGCTTCTGGCAGTTGGTGGAGCGCTGAATCTGTTGGCAGCGCTTGGCATCGCCGTGGTCCAGACGTCAAAAAACCCCAGGTTTGGCCTGGGGTTGAGAGCGGAATCCCCGAGCGGGGTGGTTAGAGGCGGAGTGAAGGGCTGGGGCGGGATGGGTGGATCAGCCGGCGAGATCGGGCTGGAGCATTGCGCTCACTATCCAGGCTCCAAAAAGACCAATGGCAAGGGCGGTGATCATCGTCAGTGAATGGGATGGGGCACGTTGGCGTGGTTGCAGGCCACGGGTGCAAGGGCTGGGATTAACCCAGGCCGAGCTGGGCGAGAATGCCTTGACCGGTAAGCAATTCGGTTCCCAGTCCGATCACGAAGCCGAGCATTGCCAGGCGGCCGTTCCAGGTTTCGGCGAAGTTCACGAAGCCGAAGCGGGCGGAGGGGGCAGCCATGGAGATTTCAGATTGTTAAGGCAACTGTAACGGCTTGTAACGGGTTTGGTTTGGGCGGTTTGCCGCCCTGGCGCTGCCAGAGCGTCAGCGGCCCGTTGCGTTGCCGCTCGAAGGACGGGGCTGGGCAGGGTGGCTGGATACATTGCAGGTGGTGTGCGGGGGAGCATGGGCCACCAACACGCTTCCGGCGAACGTCACGTCCATCACCCTTCTGCTGGACGGACAGCCCGTGCGTTCCGCTGGAGCATTGCTCTCAACAGCGCCCTCACCGCCCTGCAGCTGGTGATCGGTTTCGCGTTCGGTTCGCTGGCCCTGATCGGCGATGCGCTGCACAACCTGGGCGACGTGGTGGGGCTTGTGCTGGGCTGGGGTGCCGATCGGCTCAGCCGCCGGCCGGCCCGCGGCCGCTTCACCTACGGCTTTGGGCGCAGCACCCAGATGGCCTCGCTGATGAACGGTGTGCTGATCTTCGGTGCCGGGGCAGTGGTGGTGGTGGAGGCGATCGAGCGGCTGTTTCATCCGGTGCCGCTGGTCGCCGCCCCTGTGGCTTGGGCCGCCGTCGCCGGCATCGTGATCAATTTTGGCTCGGCCAAACTGTTTGGCCACGACCACAACCACGACCTCAATCAGCGGGCGGCTGTGCTGCACCTGCTCACCGATGCGGCGGTGTCGGTGGCGGTGCTGCTTAGCGTGCTGTTGGTGGGGTTCACCGGCTGGGTGTGGCTGGATGCGGTGGCGGCCATCGGTGTGGGGGCCGCCGTGCTCTGGAGTGCCGTGGGCTTGCTTCGCGAGGCGATTGCCCTCAACCTCGATGCTGTGCCGCGCGGCATTGATCTCGGCGTGGTGCAGGCGAAACTGCAGCAGTTGCCGGGGGTGCGCAGTGTTGAGGAACTGCATGTGTGGGGCCTGAGCACGTCACGCACTGCGCTCACCGCCCATCTGGTGATCGATCCCGCTGCCCTGGCCGCCGCCAATCTCAGCGGTGATGCGCTGCTGGCCCTCGCCCGCACCGCCCTGGCCACCGCAGGCATCCCCAAAAGCACTCTCCAGCTGGAGGAGTCGCATCACCACTAAGTATGGCTGGATGCACCGACAACCTCTGCCTCCACCAATGTCCGGCCTGCGGCCCCATGGGGAGCGGTTGGTGCCGCGCTGCGCACCGTGGTGCTTCTTCCGCTGGTGAGTGCCGCTTCAGTTGGCTGACCTTGATGGCAGAACGCGCAACGAATGACGAGCAGCCTTCACCATCCCTCGAACCACAACCGAACGTGCGCTCGTACCTGCTAACCAAAAGTTGGTACGCGATGGATTGTGTGGGATGAATAGTGGGTCCGTTCTCAGATCACCGCAAAGTGCGAATTGTTGATGGTCAATCCCTTCGCCAGGGTGGCAAAGATCGCCATTATGCCGCCAGCAGCGCTGCCGTTGCTGTCGTAGACGAGATCACCTGTTGCTGAGTTGTAGAGGATGCGTTCACTTGGGCTGGTAAAACTGCTGCCTGATCGGAAGGCGGAAACAGCCAAAATTCCAGTAGTCGGAAGAGCCGTGAAAACGCTTTTATCGAGTTGGATACGATCACCGAGAGCTCCGTTGAAGTCGGTGATGCGATCACGGTTGTTAGCGCTGTCGGGTGCAGTATCAAACCGGAAGATGTCGGCACCGACACCGCCGGTGAGGGTGTCATTGCCGGCCCCGCCGATTAACGTATCGGAGCCGGCAGCGCCATTGAGAACATTGTCAGCAGTGTTGCCAGTGATCGTGTTCGCAAGGCGATTGCCGGTACCGTTGATGGGACCGCTGCCGGTAAGCTCCAGATTGGCAGTCGTGTCTGCCAGGGATGTCACCGTGACGCTGCTGCGGTAGGTATCAACTGCTCGCCCCGATGAAGCAGTGGACTCCAGGTCATTGCCGTCGGCATCCTGGATCACGCCCTGCTGATCGTTAGCGCGGGAGAGATCGGTGTACAGCAGCCGCACGCTCTGAGAGCTGGTGGGTGCAGAGCCAGAGAGGGTGATGAGCAGCTCGCTGTTGCTGGAGCCTTGCTTGATTGAACTGATTGTGCGTCTGGCGCCGGCCACGGTGACCTGAAAGCGATTGCTGCTCAGCCCAGTGATGTCAATAGTTTCGGAGACATTTAGCCGAAGCTGGACTCCCTCCAGGCCGATCGACGTGATGGCCGGCAGTGGCGTCCATCCCTCCGATTTGATCTTGTTAACAATGAGCTCTGAAAGGAACTCATTGCCAATCTCATTCAGATGGATCTTGTCAGAGCGCATTGCACGTGGCGGGATATCATTTGCCACATCCCATGCACTGTTGGGCCCCATATTGGTATCGCTTCTGCTTGGAAAGGCTTGGCCCCAGTCGCTAGCGTAGCGAGTGGGATAGTTTGCTTTCATCCATGCTTCGGCGCCATCGATGAAGTCGCGGCGTACGTCGTACCAGTATTGGGGGAAAACAGCCGCAACAGAAACGTTGCGATTGAGGATAGAATTATAGCCAGATGTTGAGGTGGTATTAGCACTTGAACTGCCGCCAATCTCGTTTCGATAACCCCCATTAAAGACTGGAAGCATCAAAATCGGTTTATTGGGTCCAGTTATCTTGTCTACCATCCTTTGGTAGATGCTGACATCGGTTTCACTTGATGAACCGATTCCATTGCGGCCAAGCCAAAAAATAGAGTGATCATTGTTAAGGTTGTAGACTACATTCTTCTCAACGTCAGTTGTCTCTGGAGTAATAGCCTGACGGCCTGCTGCTGCTACAGCGGTCCCCGACTTCGATCGCACAAATTCGTATCCGGTGGGGGAAGTGCTGCTGCCAACCGGTTTCAGGGTTCCCGGAACCCCCGCGATCGTGACGGCAAGACCATTGGTCATGCCCCTGGCAATCGTTGCCGATAGCTCGGAGATGGCCACGGCTCCGGATGCTGGAATTCGATCTCCGCTGACACGGCAGGTGACGACGACGCCGCCTTGGCGGCCGGCAATTTCGACCGATCTCTGCCCGCCAACGCCACGGTTGACGACTCGTATACCCCCGCCAAGGCGGTTGGCGATGCGAGTGGATCCGAGATAAACGGTCATCGAATCGCCCCACTGGACAATCAACTTCGCCGGTGACTGGGCGATTGAGCTAGTGATGGTTGGGGGCTCTTTTCTTAACTTGTTGCGAAAGTTAGCAGGTGTGTCCCTGGTTCCCTAGCCCAGCCAGGGTGCTGGTGTTCGTGCGCACACGGTTGGTTGGGAGGTTGAGGCGGTTCGCTTAGCGGGTACCCCCTTGTTGCCGCGGCAGCTCCCCAGCCAGAGCACAACAAAGCCCGGAGCGCAAGCCTGTTCGACACCGGTTGTGACTGCCAGCGCCATGACTGGATCGAGCTGGGCGCGCACTCGCGACGCCAGCTGGTGAGCCCCTATGGCGTTGGTGCTGCGGGGGCCGGCCCAATTCCGGGCCGGACGAGGCTGCGCCACTGGCTGGCCAGGGCCAGCTCCAGGGCTGGGCAACTGCCGGGTAGGGGCAGGGTCAGGGGCGGTGGCGGACTGGCTGCCGGCCCGGCCGCTAGTGCCCCAGGCATGGTGGGCTGGCTCCAGGCGATCAGGGCAGCCAATGGATCCTGTGGGGCAGCGCCAAGCAGGTGCTGGCGGGAGAGCCCGCCGCTCACCAGTTGGCTGAACTGCCCCTTGCGCTGGGCCAGGGTTGGGCCAATCAACTCGGGATTGCGGCAGAGCTGGGTTGCCGCCTGCTGAATCCAGGGCAGCGGATTGATCGGCGCTGGTGTGCCGGCGAGTGGTTGCTCGGTCTGGATCCAGCTCCCGCGCTGCGTCCAGGCCCACCAAGCAGCGGCGCCCATGGCCAGCACCAGGGGAATCAGCAGGCTGGCTCGACTGGACTTGGAGCTGGCGCCAGCACTTGCGCCTTTGCTCGAGCTGCCCCAGCAACCCACGGCAATCGACAGATCATCGCCGCTGCCCCCGGCACTGATCTCGGCGAGGCCCTCCGCCAGTTCCGTTCCGTGGCCAATCGGAATGATCTGGCTGCAGAGCTCCAGGAAGTCCTGGTCGGTGGCACACGACTTGCGCACGCCATCGGTGCTGATCAGCAGGGAAAAAGGGTCGGGGCCCACGCGGGCCTCGATCGGCTGCCACTGGGCCCGCTCAGCCCAGCGCGCAGCAGCCCCTGTCTGGCAAAGGCTGGCCGTGGCCTCGCTGCCGCCAGGCTGCTCGTTTTCTTCGCTGAGGAGCTCCGTGCCATCACGGCTCACCCGCACCAGATCCCAGTCGCCCAGCCCCGTGCAACCCCACCAGGTTGGGGCCAGGAGCACCAGTCCCAGGGTGCTGCCATAGAGGGAAGGGCAGAAGGCCTGGCCTGCCGCGTCCGGTTGCTGTTGCCAATCCCGCTGCACCGCCAGCAGCCAGCGCTCCTGGATGACGGCTGGCAGGTCATGGCTGAGCTGCCTCTGCCAGGCGCCATGGTCATCGATGGGTGTCGTTCGCAGGGCGGCTTGGGCCGCTTTCGCGGCTTGCTCACAGGCCAGGCGACTGCCCCGGTCGCTGTAGCGGTAGCGCTCGCCGCCATGGCCATCGGCCACCGCCAGCAGATGCAGGGTCTGCCCCGCTGGCGCCCGCAGTTGGCGCACCAGAGAGGTGTCCTGGCACACCACACCCCTGCGCTGGTGGGCCGCACCGATCACGGTGCAGTGCCATGGCGCGCCCCAGCCAGTGCCTTGCACCTCACGGCTCACCACACCACCGGGCCCACGTCGCCGATGGGATCCAGCAGGGTGGGCGGCAGGTCGGGCAGGGGAATGTTGCCGGTCGGCTCGCCCTGCTGGGCAAGGCGGCTGGCCGGCATCGAGGCGGCGCCCACCACGGCGGTGGAGGCCCATTGGATGTATTGGGCCAGGGCGGTGGCATTGCTGGCCTGCAGGGGCCGCCTGGGGGAGCGGGACGAGCCGGCCACCCGGTGCCGGGGCATTTCACCGCTGGCGCCGGGCACTTCCGCGCCCCCCCGCGGTGCAGCTGGTTCGGGCCCGATGAACTGCTGCAGCACCTCCTGGTCGGCGTCATGGCCCACGGCGATGGCCAGACGCACGGCCTTCTGGGCCCAGGGCTGACGCAGCAGGCGGTCCAGCCCCGTTTCGAAGTCGTCGGTGGGTTGGCCGTCGGAGATCAGCACCAGCACCGGCGGCAGCGCCCGCTCCTCCATCGGTGGCGAGGCCAACTGGCTGGCCACCAGTTCCAGGGCCTCGCCCATCGCCGTCACGCCACCGGCCTGCAGGTCGTGCCACTGCAGCTGCTCCACCGGGGTGGGGTCGGCGATGTGCCAGTGGGCGCGGTCGGCAAAGCGCACCGCCCGCACCAGCACGCGGGCTTCGGGGTTCTCCCGCGCCACCCGGGCCATGCCCGGAAGCGACTGGCGAATGGCCTGGTTGAGGGCCTGCATCTTCCCCTGGGCGGCCATCGAGCCGGAGCAGTCGCAGATGTAAATGAAGTGCAGGGGCCGATTGGCCAGGCGCACATTGGGGAAGGACGGCATCAGCGGGGCACCATGGTTGAGGCTCGGGCTGCGTCTAGCGGGCGATGCGCACCGGACCATCGTGGCTGATCAGTTCAGCCATCGCAGCCAGATTGCAACTGCGCCCCGGATCCACCTGCAGCTGCTGGCCCTGCAGCAGGGTCACCTGCCAGGGCGTCGAGCCGCAGTTGCGCAGGCCCAGGATGCCGGCATCGCTGGGGTGGGCCACCACCTCGGCCAGGGGGTGGTCGAAGTGGGGTGGTTGCAGCGCATCGAAGTGGTGCCGGTGCAGGGTGGTGCCGGCGGTCGCCACCACCTCACCGCAAGGTAGTTGCAGGCTCAGGGGCGGCGGCAGTTCTGCGCCGCAGTTCCAGCAGGGCGGGGGCGGGGTCTGGTGGCTGCGGAAGTTTTCCTGGCCGCAGGCCTGGCAGATCTGGCGCCGGTCGTGGGTGCGGGCCAGACCCTCCTGCCACTGGCCGGTGAGCGCCCGGCTGGCGGGGTTGTGCAGCCCCGGCCCGAAGGTCTGCACGAACAGGGCCTGCAGCTCGGCCGGATAGATGGGCCAGGTGAGCAGCGCTGCGCTGTGCCAGACCGGATCGGGGCGGTTGCGCTGGTCGCGGGGATCAAAGATGAACACCGGATCTTCGCCGTAGAGGCGGCGACGGGCGGGCTCATCGAGGCAGCGGATCTCCAGCTCCAGCGCGCCGCGGAAGGGGTCATGGCGGGTGAGCAGGCGAAAGATCAGCACCGCCAGGGAGTGGAGGTCGCTGTTGGCACTGGGCCTGGCCGTGCCCATCAGCACTTCCGGGGCGATAAATCCCGGGGTGCCGAGCACGCCGCCCTGATCGCGGCCATCCACATCGATGTTGTCGTTGTCGCAGATCAGGATGCGGCCGCTGCCCGGTTCGAGAAAGAGATTGCCCAGGGAGATGTCCTTGTAACAGAGCCCCCGGCTGTGGAGGGCATGGAAGCCATCGGTGAGTTCCAGGCAGGCGCGCAGCACGCTGCGCAGGCTGAGGTCTACCCGGCCGCCGTAGTGCTCCACAGCCCCCACGAAGCCAGGCGGCCGCAGGTTCATCAGATACCCGAAGCCCGGCTCCTGGCAGCGGAA
>JBIKUY010000365.1:0-2756 GCA_044347355.1 Prochlorococcaceae cyanobacterium
AGAGGGGGTCCGCAGGCGCCCCCCCCGGATCGGGGGCTTCCTCCAGCACCGTGAGGCCGGCCTGGCGCAACCCTGCTGCGACGACAGAGGCATCAACGCCAGGGGCCCAGAGCTGCACGCACACAGGGGACGGGGTTGAGATCATGGACGAACACACCTGCTGAGCAACACAAACTGGCGCTGAACTAAGCCAAGCAGGTGGCGAATCTGGCGGCGCAGGAGGGCCAGGGCCTCTGTCTGTCGGCGATTGGCCAGGAAGAGCGACAGCAGCTCTTCCTCAACCTGCTGGAGCTGGAGAACGGTGAGGTCGCTGCGGGGCTCGGCGAGCCACCACTGCTCAAGCAACGGGTGAAGGTCCACAGCAGCTGCAAGCCGGAGGCCATAACCAGCGTCGACGGGAGTGCCAAAGCGCTCGGCCTGTGCTTCCAGCGTCAGGTAGGCATCCATGCAGGCCGGTACCTGCTGCAGCAGAGCTGTCGTCACTAGAGCCGTGAGCGGAGAGAGAGACGACCACGGCTCATCCAGAACGGGATGGAGGGAGTTGGCCTCAGGAGTGCTGGACGAGTCCGGCGGCTGGGAGTCTCCCGCCACCCAGGCTGCGATCTGTTGCGCTGAGAGCTGCTGCAAGCGCGCGGAGGATGCCAGGCGATGGCCAGATGAAACCTGGAGCAAGGCTCGATAGCGCTCCAAGAACTGCTCCGGGGCCGGGGCAAGGGACTCACGCTCCCGCAGCGCTTCCAACGCCACGTGAGGGCTGGAGTACAGCAGAACACTCCCGGGGGGCAGAGCAGAAAGAGAGCCAGCGTGCTGCCTTAGGCCGGCGGAATGCAACTTGGCATCCAGGGAAGATGAGAGCGGGAATGGGGTGAACCAGAACGTCACTCCTTACACATCTCCAGCCGAAGGATTAATGTAAACGAATGCCTGGATGCTGTCCGTGAAGAGCACTGGATTCATGCAAAACGCCAACAAGCTCGAGGATAGTGAAGAAGCTAGCTACCAATCAAGGTCTGACGAGTCAGCTGTCAATCAGCTGATCCTAGGCAATCGCTGGCAGCAAGAGGAACAATGGCAAAATGCCATCCAATCTTACGCCGCCGCCCTCCAGGACAATCCGCTGGTCAGCCTCCCGATCGTACATCTACTCGAAAGAAGCCGAAATGGGTATCTGAGAGAGCGTGCAATTGTGCTCCGGGATCAAACTGATGCTGCACGTCTGGTGAGAGTGGTTGAGCAGGGAGGAGGCCAGGTGCAGCAGAAGTCCACAAACCCCAACCGAAGGCATCACCCAGCCACTCTGGTCCTACCCACCGACCTCAGTGATCTGGTGAATTGGAGCTGGCGGCAGGTGGCTTCGAGGCCGGCTGATTGCGTCCTTCTGCAGGGCATCTCCATGCCACTCGTGGTGGTGGGCATGCTCTATAAAGTCATGTGGGGGGCCGCTGTACTGGTGGAAGACTCAGCGAATGCAGAGTCACCAGCAAATCATTTAACCGGCATCACCATCGATGAGCTGAAAGTGCAGGGGAATGGGCTCCCCCCCCCACAGCAGCTGCAACGTGAAGAGTGGCTGCGGCTGGCCATCGAACTGGTGGCACGGTTCGACGGCACTCTGCGCATCGAAAGCCAAGACCAGTGGCAAGCAGCACTGCACCAACCGCGACGGCCGGTGGATGGAGCCCAGCTCAACTGCCTGGAGGCACTGGAACCCACCCTGGCCAGTCCACTGATGGCTGCACGGTACTGGCGCTGGAATCAAGAGCGGATCAACTGGGCAGAGCTGCAGAGCAGAACGTGGGCCCCAGATCTGGTAAGCATTGTGATTCCGGTGTATGGCGACCCCGGGGAATTGGATGCATGCCTGCACAGTTTGCGGGTCGCAGACAGTGAGTGGACATGGGAGGTGGTGGCAGTCATGAATGATGCAACTGAAGGCAGTAAGGAGGTGCTTGAAAAACACAGCACTGGTGATGCTCGTGTCCGGGGTGTATGGCCAGGAGAAAATTTGCAATTTGCCCTGGGCTGCAACCTGGGCTTTGCCGCAAGTCAAGGACGCTGGCTAGTGCTCCTCAACAACGACTGCCGCGTGAGCGCAGGATGGCTGGATGGGCTGATCAACCCGCTGCAGGATGACGCAGTCGCGGCTACCCAACCCAGACTGATCAAACCCGATGGCACCGTGCAAAGCCTCGGCGTGGTGTTTCACGAGGGTCAGACCCTGGGTTATCCGCTCTATGCCGGCCGGCCGGCCAACCTCTCCTGCATTCGCAAGCCCCACCGCCTCCAAGCCTTAACGGGGGCGTGCCTGGCGATGCGGGCCCAAGACTTTGCCAGCGTGCGCGGCCTAGACTGTTGCTATATCAATAGTCAAGAAGACATCGATCTTTGCCTGCGACTCCTAAAGATTCAGGGGCGACGGTACTGCCTGAGCTCTGATAGAAGCGAAGTGCTACACAGCGAGGGGCGAGCCCCGGGGCGCTATGGTCACAGCACTTGGAGCAGGCATCAATTTGTGCGGCGATGGGCCGAACGAATTGCACCCGATGACCTGTCGATCTACCGTTCTGATGGCGTCACCGTCAGCTCATTCAGGCCCGATAAACCCGAGCTTGAGAGAGGGGGCATTGGGGCCGGACGAGCTGTTTTTCGAGACATCACGAAAACAACGGAATTGGGTGCATCAATAACCATTGGCGCGACTGGATGAACGCAAAGCCCTGCACCAGTAAGCGTTCAAAAAACACCACTGGGGAGTG
>JBIKUY010000367.1:0-2745 GCA_044347355.1 Prochlorococcaceae cyanobacterium
TGCCAGCGCAGCCAAGCGAGCCCACGGGAACTCCCGCAGGCCCCTAGCCGAGCACCCCGGCGAATCTCTAGGCCCTTGATCCCCTGGCGCTTGGATCAGGCGGCCTGAGGAGGCGTGGGGTCACTGCCTCCAAGGGCCTGGAACGGAAGCACCAACGTGGCCCAGTGATCCGGCCGCTCGGGCCGGCTACGGCGAGGCCGGCGCACACCGAACGGCACGCGCACCACGTTGGTACCAACGCTGCCTCGGCTACTGGCCAGAGAGATGTTGATCGAGCCCTTGTCGGTGCTGGGGCCCTGCGGGCCGCCTGTGTTGCCGTCGTTCATGGTCCCCACACAAGAAAAACGAATCAACCTGACCAATGAGCAGCCAACGCATCAACCTTGCAAGGGCTGGGAGCTAGCTGCTGAATGGGCGAGGGAGTGGCCGAGGGTGACATCAAAGGTCAGCCCCTGCGCTGCAGTTGCAACAGATTTTGCAAGAAAAGCAAGGGCTCAAAAACAAAAAGAATCATGAGACTTGCCTCTGCAGGCCTGGCCAGTCTGCGTGATGGCCGCTCATGCCGCCCTTGTTACCGCATGAACAGTGGTCACTTCCGCCACTGACAGCTCCTCCACGGAGGGGCAGGTGCACACCAGATGGCGATCGCCGTAGGCGTTGTCGATGCGGGCCACCGCTGGCCACACCTTCTCGGTCCGCTGCCCTTCACCCGCAGGGAAAGCAGCCTGGCTGCGGCTGTAGGGCCGATCCCACGCATCCGCCGTCACCGCCGCCAGGGTGTGGGGGGCCCGCCGCAGCGGACTCTCCTCCAAGGCCAGCTCGCCCCGCTCGACGGCGGCAGCCTCGGCCCGAATCGCCGTCATCGCGGCACAGAAGCGATCCAGCTCCGCCAGCGACTCGCTCTCGGTGGGCTCCACCATCACCGTGCCGGCCACCGGCCAGCTCACGGTGGGGGCATGGAAGCCATAGTCCATCAGGCGCTTGGCCAGATCGTCCACCTCCAGGCCGCAGCTGCGCTTGAGCGGCCGCAGATCGAGGATGCACTCGTGGGCGACCCGACCCCCAACGCCGCGATAGAGCACCGGGAAATGGGGATCGAGCCGTTCGGCGATCAGGTTGGCGGCCAGCAGGGCTACCTGGCTGGCCTGGCGCAGCCCCTCCCCGCCCATCATGCGGATGTACATCCAGCTGATCGGCAGGATCGAGGCGCTGCCCAGCGGGGCCGCCGCCACCGGTCCAACCGGGGCGTGATCCACAGCGGCGGCTGCCGAGGGCAGGAAGGGCACCAGGTGAGCCGCCACGGCGATCGGGCCCACGCCGGGGCCACCGCCGCCATGGGGGATGCAGAACGTCTTGTGGAGGTTGAGGTGGCACACATCGGCGCCATAGAGGCCCGGCTTGGCCAGCCCCACCTGGGCATTGAGATTGGCGCCATCGAGATACACCTGGCCGCCGTGGTCGTGCACGCAGCGGCAGATCCTCTGGATGGCGGTCTCGAACACGCCGTGGGTGGAGGGATAGGTGACCATCAGGGCCGCCAGGTCACCGGCATGGGCCTCGGCCTTGGCCTCCAGGTCGGCCAGGTCGATGTTGCCCTGCTGATCGCAGGCCACCGCCACCACCCGCATCCCCGCCATCACGGCACTGGCCGGATTGGTGCCGTGGGCGCTGGTGGGGATCAGGCACACATCGCGGTGGGTATCGCCGCGGCTGCGGTGCCAGGCGCGGATCGCCAGCAGGCCGGCGTACTCCCCCTGGGATCCGGCATTGGGCTGGAGCGACACGCCGGCAAAGCCGGTGATCTCCGCCAGCCAGCCCTGCAGCTGCTCCACCAACTGGGTGTAACCCTGGGTCTGATCGGCAGGGGCGAAGGGGTGCAGCTGGCTGAAGGCGGGCCAGCTCACCGGCGCCAGCTCGGCGGCGGCATTCAGCTTCATCGTGCAGCTACCCAGGGGGATCATGCCGTGCACCAGCGAGAGATCCCGGCTCACCAGCCGCTGGATGTAGCGCAGCAGCTCGGTTTCGCTGCGGTAGCGGTGGAACACCTCCTGGCCCAGCCAGCGGCCCTGACGTTGGGGAACGCCGCCTTGCAGCCAGGCCCCCTGCCAGAGGCCCTGGCTGGTGGCTGAATCCGTGAGCAGCGCCCGGCAGGTGGCGGCAGCGGCAGTGCTGGAGGCCTCCAACGGGGCCAGGGCCGTCAGCAGCAGCTCGAGCTCTGCCGGCGTGCTGCATTCATCGAGGCTGATGCCCACGCCATCGGCCAGGCGGCGCAGGTTGAAGCCAGCCGCCAGGGCCGCCGCCACCAGGCCATCGGCCTCCCCGCCGCTGCAGGGGATCACCAGGGTGCCGAAGCCTGGCCCCGGTTCGGGCTCCAGGCCCAGCTCCCTGAGGCCAGCGGCCAGGGCCTGACGCAGGCGGGCCACCCGGGCAGCGATGGCGGTGAGGCCATCGGGGCCGTGGTGCACGGCATAGAAGCTGGCCATCACGGCCAACAGCACCTGGGCCGTGCAGATGTTGCTGGTGGCCTTGTCCCGGCGGATGTGCTGCTCACGGGTCTGCAGGGCGAGCCGCAGGGCTGGCTGGCCCTCCGTATCGCGGCTCTGGCCCACCAGGCGCCCGGGGATCTGACGCTGATAGGCCTGGCGGGTGGCGAAAAAGGCGGCATGGGGGCCGCCGAAGCCCATCGGCACCCCGAAGCGCTGGGCGCTGCCGATGGCGATGTCGGCGCCCAGCTCGCCCACCGGC
>JBIKUY010000431.1:0-2742 GCA_044347355.1 Prochlorococcaceae cyanobacterium
GCACCGCCTCGGCGACCGAGGTGGGAGCCGAGTAATCAAAGTCGCGCATGTCTCGAAGTCCTCTGCGTAAGGGAGCGATAGACGATAGCCTAACGATTGGCCGAATTGAAACAAGGTTCCGGCGGTCGGTCGCCCGGTTCGCTCATTTCTGTTCCCTGCTCTCTGCCCTCGCCCCCCCAGCGCTGGCTATCATGAGGCCTGTCCATCCACCCCAGATAATCCATTGGACTGGCGACACGAGACCGTGGCGTTCCCTCGCTTCGCAGGACGTTCCGATGTTCATTCACGAACTCACGCTGCGTGGCCTGTTGTCGTTCGGCCCCGACACGCCGCCACTGCCGATGGAGGCCCTCAACGTCCTGGTGGGGCCCAACGGGTCGGGCAAATCCAACCTGCTCGAGGCCTTGGGCCTGCTGCGCTCTGCGGCGACCAGGCTGGCGGCCCCCATGCGTGGCCAGGGTGGCGGCATCGGCGAGTGGATCTGGAAAGGAGCCCCACACGCCATCGCCAGCATGGACGCGGTGATCGCGAACCGCGCGGGCAAGCCACCCCTCCGTCACCGACTCGATTTTCGGGTCGACGGACAGTTGTTTGAGGTGGTGGATGAGCGGATTGAAAATGCCCAGCCACTCCCCGGACACAAAGAGCCGTTCTTTTACTATCGATTCCAGGAGGGCAGCCCCGTCGTCTCTGTCCGCGACTCCGATCAGCGACGGGAATTGCAACGCCAGACGATCGCCCACGACCTCTCGATCCTGTCGCAACGCCGCGATCCCGAAGAACTCCCCGAACTCGCCCACCTCGCCGACCGGTACGAACGCATCCGCCTGTATCGTGAATGGACGTTCGGTCGCAACTCTGTGTTTCGCACCCCACAGGCCGCCGACCTGCGCGGGGACATTCTCGAAGAGAACCTTCTCAATCTCGGGCTGTTCCTCAATCACCTCCGCGGATTCCCCAAGGCCAAGACGGAAATCCGCTTGCACCTGCGGGACCTGTACGACGGACTGGATGACTTTGACGTCAGTGTCCGGGGAGGGACCGTCGAGGTCTTTCTGACGGAGGGGGACTTCGTCTTCCCGGCCAGCCGACTTTCCGATGGCACACTGCGGTACCTGTGCCTACTCGCCATCCTGTGCGATCCCAACCCGCCGCCACTGATCTGTCTCGAGGAGCCCGAACTGGGCCTGCACCCCGACCTCCTCCCGCGACTGGCCGATCTGCTGCTCGCCGCCTCTCAGCGGACGCAACTGGTCGTCACCACGCACTCCGACATCCTCATCGATTCCCTCACCGACCATCCCGAATACGTCGTTGTCTGCGAGAAACAGAACCACCAGACCACCGCCACCCGCCTCAGCCGCGAGAAGCTGGGAGACTGGTTGAAGGACTATCGGCTGGGTGAACTCTGGACCCGCGGCCAGATTGGCGGGGTGCGCTGGTGAAAGTGACCCTCTATGTCGAGGGAGGCGGCCATCAATCGAAGGAATTGCGCGTCCGCTGCCGAGAGGGGTTTCGCAAGTTGCTCGAGAATTGCGGGTTTCAGGGGCAGATGCCGGCAACTGTCGCCTGTGGGTCGCGGCAAGAAGCCTTCTCCGCTTTTCGCACCGCCCACGCTCAGGCCCAGCGCAACGAAATCGCGCTGCTGCTCGTCGACAGTGAAGAACCGCTGGCGAACATCAATCCGACCTGGGCCCACCTGCAAGCCCGCGACCAGTGGCAGCCTCCTCCCGAGGCGACCGACAACCAAGTGCTGTTGATGGTGACCTGCATGGAAACGTGGCTGGTCACCGACCGCCAGGCGCTCCAGTTGTTTTACGGTCACTGCCTGCGAGAGTCGGCACTCCCCTCTCTGCACAACCTGGAGGGCAGAACCCGCCAGGCGGTGCAGACAGCGCTCGCGCGTGCCACCGCGAAGTGCGAAAGGAACGAGTATCAGAAGGGCGCACACTCGTTCAAGCTTCTTGCCGCGCTCACGCCGGCGACACTCATGCGGCACCTGCCGAGCTTCGAGCGCATGGTGAACCTGGTCAGCCACTGGCTCAACCAGCCTGAACGCGATCGCTGAGACCGTTCCCCCTCACCCAACAGAATCGGGCCAAGACGGGCCGAGCCTGCAAACACCGATCGCCACCAAGCTCGGGGGGGGTTCGTTCGAGTCCGCTGGATCGCGGATAACCGCTCGGGGGGAGGCGTTGGGTTGGGACGTGGTGTTGGGCCGACGTCCCAACCGTGCGCTGGGCCGGGAGTGGGGTTAGCGACCGCGGGGGGCGCGGTAGCGACGCACCAGGGCGAAGGTCGCGAGTGAGAGCCCCGCCAGCACGCCGGTGCTGGGCTCGGGGATGGGGGTCTGAGGAATCACCCCCGGTGCATACAGTGCCCAGCCGGTATTGGCGAACTCCCCCTGGGTAACCGGATGCGGAAAGAATGCAAAGTCAGCTGGGCTGGACGATCCCCCTGGTCCATTGAGCACACCGCGTGCGAAGACGATGCCGTTGCTATCTGTGATCGTTGGGTCTGGAAGGACGCTGCTGTCCGTGATATTGGCCACCGTGGAGTCATACGAGAACGAGCCCGCGGATGTAGTAAAGGTGAGCAGTCCCGAGTGAACGAATGGCAGGTCTTGCCCCGCATACGTCGTCATGTCGATCGTCGCCGTGAAACCGGCGAACTGCAGCGTGTCTCCCGCTTGCAGGCCCACGTTCCCCGGAACCGCAACTTGGCCGACCGTCAGGATCGCAG
>JBIKUY010000369.1:0-2734 GCA_044347355.1 Prochlorococcaceae cyanobacterium
TCGGCCGCACGCCTGAAGATGGAGATCACCTCCAAGCCCGAAGAGATCGACGAACTCGATCGCCGCATCCTGCAACTGGAGATGGAGAAGCTTTCTCTGGGGCGCGAATCCGATGCCGCCAGCAAGGATCGCCTTGAGCGGCTGGAGAAGGAACTGGCCGAGCTGCGCGAGCAGCAGAGCAGCCTCAACGCCCAGTGGCAGGCCGAGAAGGGCTCGATCGATGCTCTCAGCGCGATCAAGGAAGAGATCGAGCAGGTGCAGCTGCAGGTGGAGCAGGCCAAGCGCAGCTACGACCTCAACAAGGCCGCCGAACTCGAATATGGCACCCTGGCCACCCTGCACAAACAGCTGGCCGCGAAGGAGGCCGAGCTCACCAGTGGAGCAGCCACTGGCGGCGGCGAGAAAACCCTGCTGCGCGAAGAGGTCACCGAAGACGACATCGCCGAGGTGATCGCCAAGTGGACCGGCATCCCGGTGAGCAAGCTGGTGCAGAGCGAGATGGAGAAACTGCTCCACCTCGAGGACGAACTGCACACCCGGGTGATCGGCCAGCAGCAGGCCGTCACGGCCGTGGCCGATGCCATCCAGCGCTCCCGCGCCGGCCTCAGCGATCCCAACCGGCCGATCGCCTCCTTCCTGTTCCTGGGTCCCACCGGCGTGGGCAAGACGGAGCTCTCCAAGGCCCTGGCCTCCCAGCTGTTCGACAGCGACGAAGCGATGGTGCGCATCGACATGAGCGAGTACATGGAGAAGCACGCCGTGAGCCGCCTGATCGGTGCGCCTCCGGGCTACGTGGGCTACGAGGAGGGCGGCCAGCTCACTGAAGCGGTGCGGCGCCGGCCCTATGCCGTGATCCTGTTCGACGAGGTGGAGAAGGCCCACCCCGACGTGTTCAACGTGATGCTGCAGATCCTCGATGACGGCCGCGTCACCGACGGGCAGGGCCGCACGGTGGACTTCACCAACACGATCCTGATCCTCACCAGCAACATCGGCAGCGCCTCGATCCTCGATCTGGCCGGCGATCCCTCCCGCCACAGCGAGATGGAAGGGCGGGTGAACGAGGCCCTGCGGGCCCACTTCCGCCCGGAGTTCCTCAACCGGCTGGATGAAACGATCATCTTCCACAGCCTCCGGCAGGAGGAGCTGCGCCAGATCGTGGATCTGCAGGTGAAGCGGCTGGCCAAGCGGCTCGAGGAGCGCAAGCTGGGCCTCCAGCTCAACGCCGACGCCCTCGACTGGCTGGCCGGCGTGGGCTACGACCCGGTGTACGGCGCCCGCCCGCTCAAGCGCGCCATCCAGCGGGAGCTGGAAACGCCGATCGCCAAGGGGATCCTGGCGGGTCAGTTCACGGGCGGACACACGATCGCGGTGGATGTGCTGAACGAGCGGCTGCGTTTTCAGCCTTTCGATCCCGCCCAGCTGCCGGTGCTGGTGTGATCAGCATGACTGGGCCGTGTAGCCACTGCACCAACCTTGCCCATATCGGTTGAGGCAGGGTCAGGGGGCTGCTCCAGCCAATGGGACAGCCCCCTGACATGGACGCCAGGAAGCGGTGCAACGACAACGAACGGTCTCAACCAGCCAATTGCGGTAGGGGAACGACGGAAAACCAGACATCCTCTTCATCACCATCACCCATTCATGGAGACCTGCGAGTAGGGCCATAATTGATAGACTGACAAACCCGAGGAAGATTGACGAATCCTGCAGCTATAATCACTGGGGAGGATCGTTACGTGATCACTGTGAGAAAACTGTGAGCAGAAGGCGCAGGCATGGGCCATCTCAGGATCCCCACCAACACGGGCGCCGACTTTCAATGCACCTGACGCCGATGGTGGTACCCTCCAAACCCACCCTGCACACCGATCTTTCCGCCAAACCTGCACTCGCACTGGGGGATCTTCAGTTCATTCTTTAGTGCCGGATATCTTCAGCGCTGGCCATCGCTCTTCAGCCCAGTGTGCGGAACTCAAGATCCGTACTAAACCGGCAATTTACAGAGAAGCTTTAGCAACTTAAGAGTAGCTTTAAACTACAGCAACCAAGACTACTTCAGCGACTTTTTCCGGGCAAAAGCAATACTAATTCTGGAAGGCAGAAATCAACCCATTGCCAATGGGGCGATGGATGCCAAAGCACACAATCAGGATCAGTGATAAATAGGTTTTTCCAGGCACTTTAATCATTAACTAAACCATCCACGATCGACATCCCATCATTGGTCTCTGATCGTCAAACCACCGGCAGCCACCTGACGCCGACGTCCCGGCCCGACCACTCCCCAAGCCCACGACGACAAGGGCAGGGTGCCACCTAGCACACCGGCACGGCAAAAGCCCCGGAAGCAGGGCGACCTGAGATCCTAAAGAAATATTTAAAATCCTCACTCCTCTCAATGTCATCGAAGACTCTCCGGATCATGCCCATGGGGGATTCGAACACTGAGGGAACCCTGCCAGGAGGATATCGGCTACCGCTTTACAACTTGCTGCAAAACGGCGGTTACAACTTTGACTTCGTTGGCAGTAAATCTCAAGCAAATGATCCTACTCCGGACACGAATCACTGGGGTCGAAGCGGCTGGCAGATTTCAGCCACACCGGCAACCATTGAAGATCGATCCTACGTATCCATCCAGGGAGAAAATCGAAGCGGACTTTACGAAGAGATGTCCAGCGCCATATCCACCGACTACTTTTCTACGGATTCTGATAGCACACGAAACATC
>JBIKUY010000036.1:0-10834 GCA_044347355.1 Prochlorococcaceae cyanobacterium
TGCTGTGCCATGGTGTTACTGCGAGCAAGAACGGTTTGAGTCGCGCGCGCCCTGCCGATGCGCGAGAGATCGCGCATATGGCTTAAGCCAATGCCAGTTAAGTGGTGGCAACTAAACTAATAGTGGCTTTCAGACTCGGCGGCTCTGGGCTAAGCGTTAATGTCACATTAACTATATTCCGGCTGGTGGAATAGGCTGCTGCAATAACGCCTCATCATCGCGTCATCGCTTTGGCTGTCTGCGTCAGGTGGTAGCGCTTTAAGTCCTGGGTGCTGCGGGTTCGGGCGCGCCGTGATCCGTTTGTGTCCGTACTTGCCGTCCTGAACGTTGTCGTTCCCTATCCGCTTTTTTCCCCAAACAGTGTCCTGAATTACCCAGTGGCTGTGCAACCGGGTGGTGCGAGTGCCACCACGTTCAGCCTGCTGCAAAGGGCAAGGGTATGGTCATGATTGGTCTGATCGGCCTTGAATCACGCCCAATGGCGAATCGCGTTGCCCAGGTTGTTCACCCCTTGCCGATCCACGGGCCCCTTGCGGCCCGAATCCCGGCTGCGTAGGGTCGCGGCATGCCCCTGACCCTCCCCGGCGCCACCACGCCCTCGAGCCCCACCCTCTCGGCCCGGATGGCCCGCTGGGGGGTGCTGATCGTGCTGGCCTACCTGCTGGTGGCCCTGGTGACGCCGCTGCTGGTGCAGGTGGGCTGGCTGCCTGAGCCCAACGCCGGCCTTGATAACCCGATCTACGCGCCGCCCTCGCTCGCCCACTGGTGCGGCACCGACCGCCTCGGCCGGGATGTGTGTGTGCGCACTCTTTCCGCCAGCGGCGTGGCCCTGCAGGTGGTGGCGCTGGCCCTGGTGGTGGCCCTGGTGATCGGCGTGCCCCTGGGCATGGTGAGCGGCTACCTGGGCGGTGGCGTCGACCGGGTGCTGGTGCTGCTGATGGACACCCTCTACACCCTGCCGGTGCTGCTGCTCTCGGTGGTGCTGGCCTTCCTGCTGGGCCGCGGCCTGCCGAACGCCGCCGCCGCCCTCTGCGTGGTGTACATCCCCCAGTATTTCCGCGTGGTGCGCAACCAGAGCGCCCAGGTGAAGGCGGAGCTCTATGTGGAGGCGGCCCAGTCGCTCGGGGCAGGCCCCCTGTGGATCCTGCGCCGCTACCTGCTGCGCAACGTGATCACGTCGGTGCCGGTGCTGCTCACCCTCAACGCCGCCGATGCCGTGCTGGTGCTCGGCGGCCTCGGCTTCCTGGGCCTCGGTCTGCCGGAAACCGTGCCCGAGTGGGGCGGCGACCTGCAGCAGGCCCTCACCGCCCTGCCCACCGGCATCTGGTGGACCGCCGTCTACCCCGGCCTGGCCATGTTCGTGCTGGTGCTCGGCCTCTCTTTCCTCGGTGAGGGTCTGGAGGCCTGGCTAAGCGGTAGCTCCCAAGCGTCGCGGGCCGCACAGTAGGGAGCGCGTGATCAGGAGCACAATTGAACGGTGAAGAGGTACCCGTGCGCCCATGCCCTGGTGGTTGGATCTGCTGCTGCTGGTGCTGGCCGCCGGCTTGTGGGGATCGGGCAGTGAGCACGCCGACGACGTGTGGGGCCTGCTGCTGAAACTGCTCGGCGCCGTGGCCATGGCGGTGGTGCTGCTGGGCGGCCGCCAGATCCTGCTGGAGCTGATCACCCTGGCGGTGGCCCTGTGGCTGCCCGGTGCCAACAGCGGCCGCCTGGCCAGCCGCCGCAACCCGATCGGCAACTGATCACCCCGCCGCGCCCTGATCGCCCTCAGCAGCGCAGCCGCACGTTGCGGGGCAACTCTTCGGCGATGGTGCCCTCCGCGTCTAGCGCCGGGTAGGCCCGCCCCTCGCGCGCGCACCAGGCCGCCACCTGGGGGTAGGCCCATTCGAACAGCTGGCGCCGGTAGCGCCCCGGCTCCACCCCCTCCCCCGCTTCCGGCACCAGGCCGGCCGCCTGGCGCTGGCGCAGCGCCTCGAACAGCAAGGTGGCCGTGGCCACACTCACGTTCAGCGATTGCACCATCCCCCGCATCGGGATGATCACAGCCTGGTCCACCAGTGCGGCCGCCTCCGGGCTGAGGCCCCACTTCTCCGCCCCCAGCACAAACGCGGTGGGGCCGGTGAAGTCGCAGCTGCGGTAGTCCACCGCCGTGGGGCTCAGCATCGTGCCGTACACCCGGAAGCCCTGGGTCTTGAGGGTTTGCAGGGCCTCGGCACCGGAGCTGTGCAGGTGGAGCGGCACCCACTTCTGGCTGCCCTGGGCCGTGCTGTTGAAGGTGGGCAGCCGCCCCTGCAGGCACACCGCGTGGGCCTCCAGCACCCCCACCGCATCGCAGCTGCGCAGGATCGCCGAGAGGTTGTGGGGCTTCTCCACGTGCTCCAGCAGCAGCGTGAGATCGCCCATGCGCCGGTCGAGCACGGCCTTGAGGCGTTCGTAGCGGCGCGGCAACAGGGGCATCGAGCCAGTGTCTCAGAGCCAGATGTGGTTCGGCCCCAGGGCCGGGGCGCCCATCAAGCCGATCTCCAGATCGGCCCTGCTGTTGCCGTTCACGTCCCCCTGCAACACGCCGCCCCGGTAGCGCAGCTCGCCGGCCGTGCCACTGAAGGCACGCTTGCCCACATAGCGGAAGGCTTGATCGTTGGCTGTCGTGGTGTCGGCATCAACTCCCCGCAGGTCGAGCCGATCGCCCCGCTTCTTGTCAAAGTCGGCGATCAGATCGCGATTCCTGTCCACCCCGGCGGCATCACCCAGGCTCTGGAATGTGAAGCGATCACGGCCGTGCAGGCCGATCATCAGGTCGCGCCGGGAGGTGCCGGTGATCACATCCCCCACGTCGGTGCCCAAAACAATGTTCTCCACCCGACGCAGCACCTTGCTTGTTAGGCCGAGCGCCTCGTCGTCGAGCCCGAGGTCGGTGAGGGTGGCGAACTCGGCTTCGTTCTGGCCAGGTGCCAGCCGGCCCACCAGGATCACCCGAAACACCAGGGTGGCATCGGCCGGGATCGTGGCGTTGCCGGCACTGCCGTAGGCCAGGTTGCTGGGAATGGTGAGCTCCAGCACCTCCCCCAGCCGGCGGCCCTCCAGGCCCAGATCCCAGCCCCGGATCACCTCGCCAGCCCCTAGGTTGAACACGAACAGGTCGCGCAGCGGCATGAAGCCCTTGAAACTGAAATTGGCATCAAACACGGTGCCGTCTGTGAACGCTCCCGCGTAGAACACGCCCACCTGATCACCATTGGCGAGCTGGGCACCATTGGAGCTCCTCAGGCGGCGAATGATGAGTCCTTCAGCTGTGGTGATCGTCTGCACGCGTCGGCTCATGGGGGACGCAACCGGGCCTCACTTCACCCAAGATTGACAGGCCAGGTTGGCCGCTCACAGGGCCCTGCTCCATGGGATCGGGATCGCGCAGCGTGAGCTTCGACCAGCGCGTTTACGCCGCGGTGCTGCGCATCCCCCACGGTCGGCTGGCCACCTACGGCCAGATCGCCGACCTGATCGGCGCCTATGGCTGCGCCCGCCAGGTGGGATGGGCCCTGCGTCGCCTGCCCCTGCCCTCGCCGGTGCCCTGGCACCGGGTGGTGAATGCCCAGGGGCGGATCAGCTTCAACCCCAGCCGCGAGGGCAGCGACTGGATCCAGGCCGAGCTGCTGCGCGCCGAGGGGATCCCGGTGGACGGCGATGGCCGCCTGCCGTTGGGGCGCTATCTCTGGGTTGCCCCCCTGGAGGATGCGCTTGACGGTTGAGGCAGCCCCAATCGGCCTGGCCCCGCGCCAGCTCGCCTGGCAGGTGTTGCAGGCTGTGGCCGCCGGCGCCTATGCCGATGGCGCATTGGAGCGGGAGCTCAACCGGATGCCCCTGGAGCCCGCCGACAGGGCCCTGGCCACCGAACTGGCCTATGGCGCCATCCGCCAGCGGCGCCTGCTCGACGCCTGGCTTGACGCCCTCGGCAAGGTGCCGGCGGAGCGTCAGCCGCCGCGCCTGCGCTGGTTGCTGCACCTGGGCATCTACCAGCTGCTGTTCAGCGAGCGGGTGCCGGCCTCGGCCGCAGTGAACACCACGGTGGAGCTGGCCAAGCGGGCCGGTCTGGGCCGGCTGGCGCCGGTGGCCAATGGCGTTCTGCGGGCACTGCAGCGCCGCCGCGCCGCCCTGCCGGCAGGGGCGCAGCCCTGGCAAGGCTTGCCCCAGCTGGAGGAGGACCTGCCGGCTGCCACCGGCCTCGGCCTGCGCCATTCCCTGCCCGGCTGGCTGGCCGAGCTGCTGCTGCTGTGGCTGCCGCCGGAGCGTGCCGAGGTCTTCGCCGCCAGCTGCAACCAGCCCCCCACCCTCGACCTGCGCGTGAATCCCCTGCGCACCAGCCGCGAGCCGCTGCTGCAGCAGCTGAGCGCTGCCGGCTTCAATGCCGAGCCCCTGGCCGCCGCACCCCAGGCCATCGGCCTGGGCGGCCGGGTGGGCGATCCACGCCAGCTGCCCGGCTACGAGGAGGGGCACTGGTGCGTGCAAGACCGCAGCGCCCAGCGCATCGCCCCCCTGCTCGACCCCTGCCCTGGCCAAAGCATCCTTGATGCCTGCGCTGCCCCCGGCGGGAAAAGCACCCACCTGGCCGAGCTGATCGGCGACCAGGGCGAGATCTGGGCGGTGGACCGGGCCGAGGCGCGCTTGCGCCGGCTGCGGCGCAATGCCGATCGCCTGGGGCTGGGTGCCATCCACACCCTGGAGGCTGATGCCTGCCAGCTGGCCGAGCAACGGCCCGAGTGGCTGGGCAGGTTCGATCGCATCTTGCTCGATGCCCCCTGCTCGGGCCTGGGCACCCTGGCTCGCCATGCCGATGCCCGCTGGCGGATTGAACCCGGCACCATCACGGAGCTGGTGGCGCTGCAGACCCAACTGTTGGAGGGGCTGCTGCCCTTGCTCAAGCCCGGTGGCCTGTTGGTGTACGCCACCTGCACGGTGCATCCGGCCGAAAATGGCGAGCTGATCGCCGCCCTGCTGGCCCGTCACCCCCGGCTGCAGTTGCGCAGCAGCCAGCAGTGGTGGCCTGCCCAGAGCGATGGCGACGGCTTTTACGCCGCCGTGCTGGCCAGCCCCGGCTGAGGGGGCCGCCTCAGGGAATGGGCGGCAGCGGCGGCGGGTCGGCCGGCGGCGGCGGGGGAGGTGATGGTGGCGCCGGTATGGCGGCCGACGGAGCTGCTTGCGGAGCCGGCGCCGGGGCAGGAGCAGGGGCCGACTGGGGCCTGGGCTGGGCCCTGGGGGCTGCTGGGGCTGGCTCGCTCCAGCTGGATTCGGGCTCACTCCAGGTGGATTCCGGTTCCGAGCGGCGCCGGGCCCGGGGTTGGGGATCATCGGCCGGTGGCTCCTCAAAGCTCGGCGGCTCGTAGGCCGGTGGCTCCCAGCGGCTGTCGGGGGCCATCGCATCGGGAGGTTCCCAGGGCTCCTGGCGCTCGCGGCGCTCGGGTTCGGGCGCGGGCTTCTTTTTCTCCTTGGGCGGCACGTAGGGCACGAACTTGCCCTCCAGCAACGGCTTGGGCGGGAACTCCTGCACCGGCATGGTTTTGGTGATGGCGGCCATGAAGGCCCCCCAGGCCGCTGCCGCCTGGGCGCTGCTGCTGCCGGTCTTGGTGTTGGCGTCGTAGCCAAACCACACGGATGTGGTGAGTTGGGGGATCGAGCCGATGAACCAGAGGTCGCGAGCTCCCTCCGCCGTGCCCGTTTTGCCGGCGGCGGGGCGGTCGCTCAGTCCGGCTCCGGTACCCGTGCCGCCGCTCACCACCCGCTGCAACATCCAGGTCATGGCATCGGCCACGTCGCTGCTCACGGCCCGCTTGGGCGGTTTGCCGTCGATGCGGCGGCTGTAGAGGAGTTGGCCGTCAGGGCCGAGGATTTCCTCGAATGGCGTGGGCTCCACGTACACGCCGCGATTGTTAATGGCGGCGAAGGCAGCCGTCATTTCCAACATGGATTTCTCGTTGGAGCCCAGCACCATGGAGGGGTACTCGCCCACCGTGCCGGTGATGCCCAGCCGGCGCGCCACATCCACCACCCGCGGGTAGGCCACCTTCTCGGCCACCGCCACCGCCGCCGCGTTCTTCGACTGGGCGACGGCCTGGGTCATGCTGATCTTGCCGGCGCCCTTGATGCAGAACTCCTTCGGCGGCCAGCCCTCCTTGTAACAGCGGGTCTTGTCGTTCACCGTGTCCTCCGGCTTCATCCCCGCTTCCAGGGCGGCCGTGTAGGCGAACAGCTTGAAGGTGGAGCCCGGTGAGCGCAGGGCCTGCACCGCCCGGTTGAACTGGCTGCGGTTGAAGTCCTTGCCGCCCACAATGGCCCGCACCAGACCGGTGCCCGGCTCCATCGCCACCAGCCCCCCTTCCATGCTGCCGGCGCGGGCGTTGATCACCTTCTGGGCCTCGGCCTGCATGGCCGGGTTCATGCCGGTGCGCACGGTGAGGCCACCCACCTCCATCTGCTCCTTGGTGAGCACCCGGGGCAGTTCCAGGGCCACCCAGCTGCTGTACCAGGGGGCGGAGCTGTCGAAGTACTTGGGATCGGCCGGTTTGAGCGCCAGCGGCGTATTGGCTGCCTCAGCTTCCTGGGCTGAGGTGATGAAGCCCTGCTCACGCATCCGCCGCAGCACGATCCGGCGGCGCTGCAGAGCCAGATCGGCATTCACGAGTGGTGAATACACCGACGGCGCCGGCGGCAGGCCGGCGATCAGGGCGGCTTCCGGCAGCGTGAGCTGCTCGGGTGTCTTGGAGAAGTACACCCAGGCCGCATCCGAAACGCCATAGGCGCTGGAGCCCAGATACACCAGATTGAGGTACTCGGCGAGGATCTGTTGCTTGCTGAGCTGGCGCTCGAGCTTGCCGGCCAGGGCCGCTTCCTTCACCTTGCGGATCAGGGTGCGGTCCTGGCTGAGGAACACCGTGCGGGCCAGCTGCTGGGTGATCGTGCTGGCCCCCTCTTCCACCGAACCCCGGGAGATGTTGCGCACCATGGCCCGGCTGATGCCGTACAGGTCCACGCCGTTGTGGTGGTAGAAGCGGCGGTCCTCGGCGGCAATGAAGGCTTTTTCCACCAGGGGCGGGATGGCGTCGCTGCTCAGCTTTTCGCGGCTCACCGGCCCCTGCTTTTGCACCACCTGGCCGTCCGCCGCCAGAATCGTGAGCGTGCCCGGGCGATTGAAGTGGCTGATGCCGCGGGCATCGGGCAGCAGGGTGTCCAAGCCCCGCACCACCACCGTTTGCACCACGGCGACGCCGCCGCCGATCGCCGCCGCCGCCAGGGCTGGCATCAGCAACGGATTGCCGCGCCTGCGGGAGCGTTGCTTGCGGGTGGGGGCCGCGGCGGTGTTGGTCATCTCAGGCCACCAGGGCGCTGTGGCCGATGGCCAGGGCCGTGACCAACATCCCGATCACCAGGAAGGGCTGGGCGCTCGCCTGATACTTCACGTCGTAGGCCACCGGATCGCGCAGCAGCCAGATGTCTTGGAAGGTGATCTGGGGCACGATCAGCAGCACCAGCAGCACGGCGGCGAAGTGCTGGCCGATGGCGATCAGCACGGCCACCATCGCCAGCTGAAACACGTCGATCATCGCGGCACTGATCCAGCTGGCCTTCTCGATGCCGAACACCACCGGCAGGCTCTTCAGCCCCAAGGCCCGGTCGCCTTCCACGCTCTTGAAGTCGTTCACCACGGCGATGCCCAGGCCGGCCAGGGAGTAGGCCAGGGTGAGCAGGGCGGTGGTCCAGGTGAGCTGGCCGAATAGCGCCTGCCCGGCCCACCAGGGCAGGGCGATGTAGCTGGCGCCCAGGGCGTAATTGCCCAGCCAGCCGTTCTGCTTGAGCTTGAGCGGTGGCGCCGAGTAGATGAAGCTCACGAAGGAGCCGCCCAGGGCCAACAACAGCAGCACGGGGGTGGTGTGGCCGGCCCAGAGATCGAGGCCGTAGGCCACGGCCAGCCCCGCCAGCAGCAGGATCCAGATCTGGGCCTTCACCTGGCCCAGGGGAATCGCCCCGGAGGGAATGGGCCGGTAGGGCTCGTTGATCGCGTCGATCTCGCGGTCGTAGTAATCGTTGATCGTTTGTGTGTAGCCCGCCAGCAGGGGGCCGCTCATCACCATGCAGGCGATCGAAGCGCCCACCTCCGGCAGGGTCCAGTGGAAGTTGCCCGAGGCGGCCGCGCCGCAGAGCACCCCCCAGATGAGCGGGATCCAGGTCACCGGCTTCATCAGCTGCAGCCGAATCTTCCAGATGTTGCTGGTGCCGGCGGCACCCTTCATTCCCAACAGCTGACGCGCTGCCGATCCGCTGCTGGCTTCAGGGTTGGGGCTGTTGGTCAAGGCGCTGGACTCAGGCGGGCGTGATTTCGTCGTCGAAGAACCAGGCGGTCTGGCCGCCGGCCAACGCCACCACAACGCCGATGCCCTGGCCGTCCACGGTGCGGAAGCCCTTCACCGTGCCGGTGGCATCGGCCTTGAGGGCCGTCACCAGGTCGGCGGGGATGCGGTCACGCACGCGGGAGATGCGCACCTTGGATCCGACGTTGATCGTGGCAGCCTGGGCCATAGGGGCGGCGCGACTGAAAAGTGGCGCAACCCTAACAGTGAGAGTCCGCTGCAACCCGGTTCAGCCCCAGCTCCGGGTTCGATCAGCCGATCCCCCGCTTCCCGCCCGCTCCCCCCAACCCCGCTGCCCATGGTTGCCAAGCGCATCATTCCCTGCCTCGACGTGGCCGATGGCCGGGTGGTGAAAGGCGTGAACTTCGTGGGCCTGCGCGATGCCGGCGACCCGGTGGAGCTGGCCTGCCGCTACAGCGCCGCCGGGGCCGATGAGCTGGTGTTTCTTGACATCGCCGCCAGCCACCAGGGCCGCACCACCCTGGTGGAGCTGGTGCGGCGCACCGCCGAGGCTGTGACCATCCCCTTCACGGTGGGCGGGGGCATCCGCAGCGTGGAGGGCATCACCGCGTTGCTGCGCGCCGGCGCCGACAAGGTGAGCCTCAATTCCTCAGCGGTGCGCGATCCGGAGCTGGTGGCCCGCGGCGCCGAGCGCTTTGGCTGCCAGTGCATCGTGGTGGCGATCGATGCCCGGGCTCGTCCCGCCGGGGGCTGGGATGTGTATGTGAAGGGCGGCCGGGAGAACACCGGCCTGGATGCGGTGGCCTGGGCTGAGCGGGTGGTGGGGCTCGGTGCGGGCGAGATCCTGCTCACCTCCATGGATGGCGATGGCACCCAGGCCGGCTACGACCTCGCCCTCACCCGGGCAGTGGCTGATGCGGTGGACGTGCCGGTGATCGCCTCCGGCGGCGCCGGCTGCATCGATCACATCGCTGAGGCGATCAGTGCCGGTCCCCAGGGCGGCCATGCGGCGGCAGCTCTGCTGGCCTCACTCCTGCATGATGGCGTGCTCACGGTGGAGCAGATCAAGGAGGACTTGCTGGCACGGGGCCTGCCGATCCGGCCTCTCGCCAGCGCGCCCCTTCCCTGACGCAGACTCCTGTTACTCCCCGTTACATTGGTAACAGCTACTGCTTGCCAGTCCCTCGCACCGTGGTCGTTCTGCACGCCCCTCTTCCTAGCCTGATCGCCCTGTTGCTGGTGGTGGCGGTGATCGCGCTGGTGGCGTGGGCCCTGCAGCTGATGCAGGCCGCCAACGACCGCCAGGAGTTTTCGCTGATGCTGGCCGGTTGCATGGTGTGCTCCGCCGCCGTTGGCCTGGCCACCGTGATGGTGATCACCCTCACCGGGCCGGAGTGGGGTGCCATCGGTGCCTTGACGAGGCCACTGGACGGTGCCGAGTTGGCCGGCACCGATCTGCCCCTGTCCCTGCCGGCCTCTTTCGAGCTGCCTTGGGATGGGCAGCTTTAGCCCCGGCGATCCCGCCGCGGTGCAGCAGCTGTTCGATCAGATCGCCCCGCGCTACGACCAGCTCAACGACCTTCTCAGCCTGGGCTTGCATCGCCTCTGGAAGCGCCAGGCCGTGGCCTGGATCAAACCCGCGCCAGGCCAGCGACTGCTCGATCTCTGTTGCGGCACCGGCGACCTGGCCCTGCTGCTCGCGACGCGGGTGCGGCCGGGGGGTGAAGTGCTGGGGCTGGATGCCGCCGCCGAGCCCCTGGCGATCGCCGCCGCCCGCGGCCGCCGCCAGCCCTGGCTGCCGCTGCGCTGGCAGCAGGGCGATGCCCAGGCCACCGGTCTGCCGGCCGCCTGGGCCGATGGCGCTGTGATGGCCTACGGCCTGCGCAACCTGGCCGATCCGGCCGCCGGCCTGATGGAACTGCGCCGTCTGCTGCGGCCCGGCGGCCGGGCGGCTGTGCTCGATTTCAACCGCCCCAGCGGGCCGGTGGCCAGCTTTCAGCGCTTTTACCTGCGCCGGCTGGTGGTGCCCACCGCCGACCTCTTCGGCATTCCCGAGCACTACGCCTACCTGGAAACCAGCCTGCAGCGTTTCCCCACTGGGCCCGAACAGGAGGCGTTGGCTCGGGCGGCTGGCTTCAGCAGGGCCCAGCACCGTCCCTTGGCCGCTGGTGTGATGGGGGTGCTGGAGTTGCTGGCCTAGGCCTAGGCCGAGAGTCAGCGTTTCTACGGGCTTTTTATGATCTCCTCGCCTGAATTCGTCGGCATTCATAACGCCACGTCTTTCGATTCGAAGCCGTGAATTTGCGCTCAGCACTGGCAGAATTCGCTCAGCGGCCCTCCCTGGCGCCAGCGGTTCTTCTGTTCTGAGCCCTATCCATTGGCCCCGCAGCCGCGCTTCCGCTTTCTGCCCACCATGGGGCTGCTGTTGCTGCTCGGCTTTGGTGGCACCACCGCCCTCATCTATTTCAGCGCCCGCG
>JBIKUY010000372.1:0-2716 GCA_044347355.1 Prochlorococcaceae cyanobacterium
CCGTCCGGGCAACACACGCCGGCTGCGCTCACCATCCCCCCCAGCCAGTGACCGGGAGTGAGCAGCAGGGTGGTCGCACCACTGCGGGCGGCCTGCAGGGCGGCGGCGACTCCGCCGGTGCCCCCACCCCACACCACAACCGGAACCTGGTGCTCGTGCATGAAGGGAGAGGGCAGAAGGGGATGGGTAGGATCCGCTCACGGCGCCGGACAGGCTCGGAACCGACTGGCCAGAGCTGCGCTGGCCCAGAGCTGCGATCGAGCGGCCGCGCGCATTGCCAGGCCATCGAACGCCGCATGTCCTACACCCTCACCACCCCGCTTTACTACGTCAACGACCGGGCTCACCTCGGCAGCACCTACACCACGCTTGCCTGTGATGCGATTGCCCGGTACCAGCGGCTGTGCGGTGAACAGGTCACCTTCATCACCGGCTGTGATGAACACGGCCAGAAGATTCAGCGCACCGCGGAGGCGACAGGCCTGAGCCCCCAAGCCCACTGCGATCGGGTGAGCGAGGGCTATCGGGATCTCTGGCAGCGCTGGCAGATCAGCAACAACCGGTTCATCCGCACGACGGACCGCCAGCATCGTGCTCTGGTGGAGCAATTCTTCGCCCGGGTGGAGGCCAGTGGCGACGTTGTAGAGGGCCGGCAGCAAGGCTGGTACTGCGTGGCCTGCGAGGAGTTCAAGGACGATCCCCACGAGGCCCAGGACCCCGAGTGTCCGATCCACCGCAAGCCGCTGGAATGGCGCGATGAACTGAATCTGTTCTTTCGCCTCTCCCGCTACCAGGGCCAGATTGAGGAGCTGATCCGCAGGCCTGGCTTCATCGCTCCGGCAAGCCGCCAGAAGGAGGTTGAAAATTTCGTAGCCCAGGGGCTCCGCGACTTCTCCATCTCCCGCATCGATCTGCCCTGGGGGATCCCTGTGCCCGGACATCAGGGCCACACGTTTTATGTCTGGTTTGACGCCCTGCTGGGTTACCTCACCGCACTGCTGCAGGACGATGACACCGATCCCAGCCCAACGCCGGATCGGAACCAACCTGTGGAGCTGGACCAAGTGCTCCAACGTGGCTGGCCCGCCCAACTGCACGTGATCGGCAAAGACATCCTGCGCTTCCACGCCGTCTACTGGCCGGCGATGCTGCTCTCAGCCGGTCTGCCCCTGCCCGAGCGGGTGTTCGGACACGGCTTCCTCACGCGTGAGGGCCAGAAGATGGGCAAATCACTGGGGAATGTGCTCGACCCGGAGGTGCTGCTGGAGCGCTGCGGCCGCGATGCCGTGCGCTGGTACCTCCTACGCGACATCCCCTTCGGTGAGGATGGCGACTTCCAGCAGCAGCGCTTCACCGATCTGGTGAATAACGACCTGGCCAACACGATCGGCAACCTGCTCAACCGCACTAGCTCGATGGCCCGCAAGTGGTTTCAAGAAGCCGTTCCCCCCGCATCCGCGGTCGCTGACCACCCTCTGGCCCTAGCCGCCGATCAAGCCAGAACTCAGTTCAGGCAGGCCATGGAGCGACTGGAATTCCGCCCCGCTGCCGAGGCCATCCTTCAGCTGGCCACCGCTGCCAATGGCTACCTCAATGAACGTGCCCCCTGGTCGGCGATGAAGACACCCGGCCAGGAACAGCAGGTGGGCAGCGATCTCTATGCCGTTCTGGAGTCGAGCCGGCTTGTGGCGGTGCTGCTGGCCCCCCTGCTGCCAGAACTCTCCGCCCGCATCCTTGAGCAACTCGGGCTGGAACCCTTCGAGTCCGCAATCACGGCTGACGCCCCATCCCCGTGGACGAGCGCCCTGGCCTGGGGCGCTTTGCCTGCCGGTCAGCCTCTGCCACCCCCCCAGCCGGTGATGCAGCGGCTGGACCTCGACGGACCGCTGTGACCCCCCTGGGCTCCTGGATTGCAGCCGTGCTGCTCGCGGGCTGCGGCCTGGCCCTGGTGAGTTGCCAGCCCAAGGCCGTTGTGGAAGAGACCAGCCCACCCTTTGTGTTCCGGGAACTGAACCTGCGCCAGAAAGACCCCCAGGGCCGACCGCTGTGGGAAATCAGTAGCCCGGAAACCAGGTACGACCTCAGTCGCCGCATTGCCCAGGCCCGGCAGCTGACCGGGGTGCTCTACCGCGACGGCAAACCCCTCTACAAACTCACGGCCAGTACAGCGGTGGTGGTGAACGACGGGGAAGTGGTGCAGCTGGAGGGACCCACCCGCTTGCTGCGCGTCGATCCAGAGCGACCCGCTGAGCTCACCGCCCTGCGGGTGCGCTGGTATCCCTCTCAGGAACGGATGGAGATCGACCGCTCTCCCAAGCTTGTGCAGGGCGACTTGCAACTCACTGCAGAGATGGCACGTTTTTTGATCGATCAAGAGCGCCTGGAGTTGCGCCGCTCACCCCTGTTGCTGCAGCGGGGGCCGGAGCCGATCCGGCTATTGCTGGGCCCGCTCAACTGGCAAGCGGCGACGGGTGCACTCACGGCCAAGGGGCCAGTGCGGGGCGAACGCAAGCTGGCCAATGGGGCAGTTCAACGGATCACGGCCTCTGGGCTCAGTGGCCACAGCCTGGCGCAAACCCTCGATCTCCAGGCCCCGGTGCGGCTCGAGGATCCCAGCCGCCAGGCTTGGGTGGAGACGGGCCTCACCCGGCTGGCGCTTCAGAGCCAGATCGCCAAGAGCAGCGCCCCCTTCCGGGGGGGTTACGGCAAGACCCAG
>JBIKUY010000037.1:0-10772 GCA_044347355.1 Prochlorococcaceae cyanobacterium
CTGCACCACGGGCACATCGGTTGGCTGCCCGCATTCTGGGGGCCGTGGGCTCGCCGCGCTGCAGGGCCAGGCAGCTCCAAGCAGACTGCAAGCACCCCATCTGCAGCTGATGAGCCGTTTTCAGGAGGCCCTGCGCGCCGCGAACAACCTGCGCCTGCTGGCGGCCGTGGGCCGCAGCGGCGGGGAACTGAGCAGCATCGCTGACCTGATCGACAACTTTCTGGACAGCCCCCAGCTGGCCGCCAGCGTGGAGCGGTTCAAAGCCGTGCCGGGTGGCGCGGAGATGCTCAGCCAGCACTACCCGCCCCTGCAGCCGGACATCGACCGTCTGCGTGAGCTGCCACCCGGCAGCCTCGGCCGCCGCTACGCCGACCTGATCCTCTCCCTGGGCTACGACCCCGAATTCTTCCGCCCCCGCGACATCAGCAGTGACGACCGCTGGCTCACCCAGCGCATCGCCACCACCCACGACATCCACCACGTGGTAGCCGGCTTCGGCACCGAGACCGCCGGTGAAAACGGCGTGTTGGCAATCACCGCCGCCCAGATCGGCTTCCCCGGCTATGTGCTGCTCACCAGCGCCGGCCAGCTGGCCAGCTTCCGCTTCCAACTGGAGCGCTTCCCCCTGCTGAGCGCCGCCCAGGCCCACGGCCAGGCCATCGCCCGCCAGGCCCGATGCCTGGCGGCGGTGAAGTGGGAGGAAGGCTGGGACAAACCAGTGCGCCAATGGCGGGAGGAACTGGGCATCACCGACCCGGCCGATGCCGAGCCCTATGGCCTCGACGCCCAGCTCGGCCCGCTGCCATGACTCCCTCGCCTCGGGGGCTGCGCCAGTTGGCCGATGGGCTCACCGTGGGGCGGGCCCTGCTCGGTCTGCCGCTGATCCTGGCCCTCACCAGCGGCCATGCGGGCCTGGCCTGGTGGCTGCTGATGCTGGGCGGCCTGAGCGACTGGGCCGATGGTGTGCTGGCCCGTCGTGCCGGCGGGGGCTCGGCCTGGGGCGCCCGCCTCGACCCCCTCACCGACAAGATCCTGATCGCCGCCCCCCTGCTCTGGCTGGCCGCCCAGCCGGCCTGGCCCCAGCAGCTGCCGCTCTGGGCGGTATGGCTGCTGTTGGCCCGGGAACTGCTGATCTCCGGCTGGCGCAGCGGGGCCAGCGGTGGCGGTCCCGCCTCGCTCGCCGGCAAGTGCAAAACCGTACTGCAGTTCGCCAGCCTTCTGCTGCTGCTCTGGCCGGCGACCTGGGGCGCCGATCTTGGCCTGGGCGGTCTGCCGACCACCCTCCAGCAGCTCGGCTGGTGGCTGTTTTGGCCGTCGCTGCTCCTTGCCTTCAGCTCGGCCTGGGGCTACCTGGGCCACAACACCTCCCTGCCGCACCACTCCCGATGAACCTGTTCAACACCTGGCCGGAACGGCAGGCGCGGCTCGGGCGCTGGGCCCTGCTGCTGGGCTGGCTTGCCTTGATCGCCCTGCCCCTGCTGCCGATCAGCCGCGATGGCCGCAGGCCTGAGATCTGCGCCACCACCCCCATCTGCGGTGATGGGCTGAGCACCGATCTGTTCTGGAATCTGGGCCTGCCCCTGGTGCTGGTGTGTGTGGTGCTGAGCCACGAGCTCTGGCGCCGCATCTGTCCCCTGTCGTTCGTGTCGCAGCTGCCGCGGGCACTGGGATGGCAGCGCACGGTGCCGGGGCGCAACGGCAAGCCGCAGCTGGTGGCCGTGGAGGAGAACTCCTGGCTCGGTCGCTACCACGTGCGGCTGCAGTGGAGCCTGCTGATCGCCGGCCTCTGCCTGCGGATCCTGATCGTGAACAGCAATGCCCTGGCCTTCGGCCTGCTCACCGCGGCCGCCCTGCTGGCCGCGGTGGTGAGCGGCTGGGCCTACTCCGGTAAAGCCTGGTGCCACTACCTCTGCCCGTTCGGCACGGCCCAGCAGGTGCTCACGGGGCCCCGAGGAGTGATCGGCTCCAGCGCCCACCTCGACAGCCCCACCCGCACCACCCAGTCGATGTGCCGCACGGTGGCCAGCCAACCGGGCGAAGCCGATGTGAGCACCTGTGTGGCCTGCAGCAGGCCCTGCCTGGATATCGACGCCGAACGCACCTACTGGCAGAACCTGCAAGGCAAGCGCGGCCTGAACTGGGCCTGGTATTCCTACCCGGGCCTGATCCTGGGCTTCTTTTTGCTGATCCAGGCCACGGCACCGGCTGGCCTGGCAGTGGACTACCTCAAGAGCCGCCTGTTCGTCTACGACAACCGGCTGGCCAGCCTGGCCTGGGAGCCCTTCCTGCCGGCCGGCTGGCCGCAGCTGCCCCGGCTGGTGGCGATCCCGCTCCTGCTCACCGCTGCCACCGTGCTCTCCCAGCAGCTGTTCCAGGCCCTGGAGCGCTGGCTGGAGAAACGCCACACCCGCGTCGGGCGCGGGGATAGCCGGGAACGGGCGATCCACCAAACGCGCCTGCTCACAACCTTTATCTCCGTCAACACCTACTTCCAGTTCAAGGGCAGTCCGTTCGGCATCGGCGGCAGCCGGGGCGATGCCCTGTTCATCACCCTGGTGATGGGCCTGAGCGCGGTGTGGCTGCACCGGGGCTGGCACCGCGACCGAGGGCTCTACGAACGGGAGAGCACCAGCACCAGCCTGAGGCGCCAGCTGGGCAAGCTCGGTGCCCAGCTCCAGGGCCTGCTGGCCGGTCGCCGACTCGAGGATCTCAGCGCTGGCGAGGTGTTCGTGCTGGCCAAGGCCCTGCCGGTGCAGGCCCAGTCGGAACGCCGTTCCGTGTACCGCTCCGTGCTCGGCGATCTGCTGCATCAGGGGCGCCTGGATCGCCACTCCTCACTGCTGAAACTGGAGGAACTGCGCACCAGCCTCGGCCTCAGCGCCGAGGACCACCAGGCAGCTCTGGAGGTGCTCTGCACCGAGGACCCGCTACTGGACCAACTCAGCGCCATGGAGCTCACCGGCCTCGACCTGCGCCAGCGCGCCGCCCATGAGGAGATCGAGGATCTGTTGCGGCTGAGCGGCCACACCACCCTCACCAGCGACACCCTCTCCAGCTCGGTGCGCCAACGGCTGGAACGGATTCGCCGGGACAGTGGACTGGATCCAGCCAGCTGGGAGGAGCTGCTGGGGGAGTACGCCCCCGGCGCCAGCCGTGGCAGCCGCCAACTGGAACAGCTGCGTTCAGCCGTACGCGGCCACCTGGCCGAACGGCGAAGTCTGGAGCAGGCCAGCGAGCAGGAACCGCTGTTGAAGCCACTCCTGCTCAGCCTGGATCGACGCATCGCGGGCCTGCTGCCGCCCCTGGTGGACTTGGAACTTCAGATGCTCCGGGCCGGAGACCTGGCCCGTCCCGATGCGCCAAGTCTGTCGCTCTACGGGGCGCTCTCGCCCCAGGTGATCACCTTCCTGGCCAGCGAGGACTCCACCACCCTTGTGCTCGGCGAATGGTTGGACGCTGGGCAGCCCGCTCCGTTGGTGTTCGAGCAGCTGCCCGACCGGGACACGGTGCTCCGTTCACTCTGCGGGCCAGACGGCGATCCAGACAGCCAGCAATGGGCCCAAGCTCTGCTGGCCCAGCAACCACCTCAGGGGCACGCACTGTGGGTAGACTTGGCAGCCAAGCCTGCTGGCGTGGCCCTGCTCGCCAGCCTGGAGCCGCGGGCGCTACTCCAGCTCCCCCGGCTCTGTCGCCTCCAGCACGCTGCAGAAGGGGAGCCGATCAACCTGGAACCCGACGCTGTTGCCATGCTGCTCGACGGCAGCTGCAGCCAGCGGAGCGGCGAACGACTGAGCGCCGGCCAAAGCACCGCAGCACCGATCACCATGATCGGGCTGATCGACTACCTGCTCGGACACGGCACGGGCCCCGACCCTGCCCTGACGGGGCTCAGCGCCGCCCCTGGGGGATGCCGCTGGCTGACCTTCCAGCGGCGGCAGTTCCGCGAGCTGATCGACATCGCTCCAGTCCTGGAGGCCCTGATGATCCGCCAGCTGGCACTGGCGAATCGACGGTCAAGCCAGGCCAGCCAGATCTAGCCCCGCCGCCCAGAGGTTGGACTGAGGGGTGTCGCCAGGATGAGCAACACCGCGCTCACCAGCAGCACCAGCGTGGAGAGCACCTGGATCTGGGGCGAAATCTCCCGCTGAAACGCTCCAGCCAGATAGAGCGGCAAGGTCACGGTTTCGCCTGCGGTGAAGCTGCTGATCACATAGTCGTCGAACGACAGCGAGAAACTCAGCAGACTCGCTGCCAGCAGGCCTGGCGCCAGCAGCGGCAGGGTGACGCGCCGAAAGGCTGCCAGGGGAGGGGCTCCCAGATCCTGGGCGGCCAGCTCCAGGCTCGGGTCGAACCCCGCCAGCCTTGCCTTCAACGTGAGCGCGGCATAGCTCAAACAGAACAGGCTGTGGGAGAGCAGCAGCGTCAGCGGTCCGCGCGGCAGGTTGAGGTCCACAAACAGGTTCAGTAGAGCCGTGGCCAGCACGATCTCCGGATTGGTGAGCGGCAGGGCCAGCAGCAGGGCGATCGCCCGGCCACCACGCAGGCGCACACGACCCAGGGCCAGGGCCATCAGGCCGCCCAGCAGCACCGCCAATGCTGCCGCCGCCAGGGCCAGCGCCAGGCTGGTGAAGAAGGCCTGGGTGAGCGCAGCATCGGCCAGGGGCCGGAACCAGTTGGCCAGGGTGAACCCCTGCCACACCAGGTTGAAGCGGCCCCGGGGCGCATTGAAGCTGAACACCACCATCACCACGATCGGCGCGTAGAGCAGGGCGAAGGCCAGGACGCTCGCCAGGCCCAGCAGCCAGCCACCGATGCGGTTCATGGCAGGGCCAGATCGTCGAGGCCACCAGTTCGCATCTGCAGCCACACCGCCAGGCTGATCAGCACCATCAGCACGAGCGCCAGGGCCGCTGCCCTTGGCGCCTGCAGCTGTACCAGCAGCAGGTTCTCGATCGCATTGGCGATCATCCGTTCGTTCGGTCCGCCCAGGAACAGGGGATTCACCACGTCGCCGGCGGCGGGGATCAGGCTGAGCAGCAGCCCCGCGGCCAGCCCGGGCCGCGACAAAGGCCACACCACCAATCGAAAGCGGCGCAGGACACCGGCATGCAGATCGGCGGCGGCCTCCAGTAGGCAGCGGTCGATCCGTTGCAGCGCCACCACCAGCGGCAGCACCAGGAACGGCAGCTGGTTGCTGGTGAGACCCAGCACCACCGCGGTGGGGGTGTTCAGCAAGCGACCATCGCGCAGCAGCCCGAGCCCGTTAGCCAGGTCGGTGAGGCCAAGCGCGGTGATCAGGCCCAGCACCGGCCCGTTGTCGCCCAGCAGACTGGTCCAGCCGATGGCCCGCACCAGATAGGAGGTGAGCGACGGCAGCACCACCAGCCCAATCAGCAGCGGCTGCCAGCGGCCGCCGCGGAAGCGAATCCCGTAGGCCAACGGGTAGGCCAGCAGCACACCCAGGGCCGTAGCCACCAGGGCGAAACCGAACGATCGCAGCAGGATCGGCCCATAGGTGCCGAGCGCCTCCCCGTAGTTGGCCAGGCGCCAGCGAAACACGGTCTCCAGGCCGAAGCGGCTCACCGGCTCAGAAAGCGACAACGGCACCAGGGCCAGCAGCGGCAGCAGGTAGAGGCCAACGAGCCACACCAGGCCAGGCGCCAGCAGCGCCCAGGGCCACCAGCGGCGAGCGCGGGCTCGGGGGCGGTGGTGGCCGGATTCAGCCTTCGGTGATGCGGGCAAAGCGCTCCTCCCAGCGGGCCTCCTCCTTCTCGCTCAAGGGGCCGAACGCCTTCAGTCGTGCCTGCATGCCGGCATCCGGGAACATCAGCGGACTGCGCGCCAGCGCCGCGGTGGCGGGGTCCTTGGCCAAGATCTCGCGCACCCCCTCCACCGGCGAGATGTACTGCACGGCAGCGGCGATGCGGGCCGCCTCCACCGGGTCGTAGACCCAGTTGAGCCAGCGGGCCACAGCCTCCTGGTTGCGGGCGCCCTTGGGCATCATCATCACGTCGGCCCAGAGCACGCCGCCGCTCTCGGGCACCAGGAAGCGCAGGTCGGGTTCGTCCAGCACCAGCTGGGCCACATCCCCCGACCAGCCGATGCAGGCAGCCAGATTGCCTGCGAGCAGGTCGTTCTGGTAGTCGTTGCCGGTGAAGCGGCGGATCTGGCCGTCGCGGCGGGCCTGCTCCAGCCGATCGAAGGAGGGCTGGGCCGCCTCCCAGGTGGGGGTGGCGATGTCTTTGCCGTCGGCCAGCATCAGCAGCCCCATTGTGTCGCGCATCTCCAGCAGCGCCGACACCCGGCCCTTCAGCTCCGGATCAAACAGGTCGTCGACACCGGTGAGTTCACGGCCGGTGGCCTTGATGTTGTAGGCGATGCCAGCGATGCCGGACTGCCAGGGCAGGCTGTAGCGGCCCTGGGGATCCCAGGAGGGGTCGCGCAGGGAGGGGATCAGGTTGCGGGCGTTGGGCACCTCCGCCAGAGGCAGGGGCTCCAGCCAGCCCAGCCCGATGAGCCGCTCCGCCATCCAGGAGGTGAGCACGACCAGGTCCTGGGCGATGGGGCGGCCGGCGGCCAGCTCGGGCTGGATGCGGGCGAAGAACTGCCGCGTGTCGTTGACGTCCTCCAGGTAGCGCAGCTGGATGCCGGTGTCGGCGTTGAAGCGGGCCACGCTCCCCGGCGCGCCGGGCTCATCGCTGTCGATGTAGAGCGGAAAGTTGGAGATCACCAGCTCACCGGCCGCGCCTCCATCAGCCGCGCCTCCACCGCCAACGTCGCCACCGCGGCAGGCTTGCAGCAGTGGCGGGGTGATCAGGGCGCCGGCGGCAGCCAGGCCAAACCGACGCAGAAACTGTCGCCGGCTCCGTCCTGGCGATTGGCGGCTGTCGCGAATCATGCCGGCTCCTCCAGCAGGTGGCTGTCGGCCGGATTCCAGCAACACCAGAGTTCTGTGCCAACCCGCAGATTGTTAGGCACATCCGCGCCGGTGTCGATGGCAACCAGGGCCTGGTCACGGTCCGTACACAACCTCACCTCCACCGTGGCGCCCTGGAACACCAACTCACGCACCCGTGCCCGCAACCCCCTCTCCCCCTCGGCCGGGGCGCTGGAGCGCAACCGAAGGCGCTCCGGTCGCAGCAACCGCACCCCGGTGCCGGCGCCATCGCTGAGCAGATTGGCAGCCCCCAGGAAGGTGGCCACCACAGCACTGCGTGGGCTGTCGTAGAGCTCCCTGGGCGTGCCCACCTGCTCCAGGCGTCCGTCGTGGAGTACGGCCAGCCGGTCGCTGAGGCTGAGGGCCTCCTCGCGGTCGTGGGTCACCAGCACAAAGGTGATGCCCACCCGCCGCTGGATGCGCTGGAGCTCGGCACGCATCGTGCGGCGAAGATCGGGATCGAGGGCCGCCAGCGGCTCATCGAGCAACAGGGCGGCGGGCGCGTTCACCAGCGCCCGCGCCAGAGCCACCCGCTGCTGCTGCCCGCCCGAGAGCTGGTGGGGCCGGCGGCGGGCCAACTCCGCCAGCCGCACCACCTCCAGCACCTCCCCCACCCGCCGGCGGACCTCCGCCTCCGCCAGCCGCTGGGATCGGGGCCCGAAGGCCACGTTGTCCCACACGCTGAGATGGGGAAAGAGGGCGTAGTTCTGAAATACCAGGTTCACGGGCCGGCGGTGGGGTGGTGCCTGGGTGAGATCCCTCCCCTGAAGCAGTACCCGGCCCCGGTCCGGGCGGTCGAAACCGGCGATCAGACGCAGAGTGGTGGTTTTGCCACAGCCGGAGGGGCCCAGCAGAGAGAAGAACTCTCCGGCGCCCACCGTGAGATTGAGATTCTCCAAGGCCGCATGGTCGCCATAGCGGCGGCTCAGGTTCTGGAGCGCAATCACGTCGGCAGCCCCGTTGGCTGCAGAGGGAAACGAGACAGACTCCAACGAAAGGGACGTGGCGCGATGGAGCCGTTCTATAGCAACTTGCCGCAGATGCCGATGTCCACCATGACCCGGAGCGGCATCGATCTGCCAGAGCGACTGGACACCGTGGTGGTGGGCGCCGGGTTGTCCGGCCTGATCTGCGCCCGGGCGCTGCGCCAGGCGGGCCTGCGGGTGGGGCTGCTGGAGGCCCGCGATCGCCTGGGGGGGCGGATGCATCGCCAGACCAGTGCCGCCGGCATCGCGGTGGATCTGGGCGGCCAGTGGGTGGGCGCCAGCCACCACCGGCTGCTGGCGCTGCTGGAGGAGTTCGGCCTGCGCCGCTACCCCACCTTCTATGACGGCGACGGGATGTTCCTCTGGAACGGCATGCGGCGCCGCGCTGGGGTGGAGCACGACTTCGCCGCCAGCCTGCTGTTCTTCCGGCCGGCTGACCTGGACCTGCCGCCTGCGGAGCTGGAACAGGCCCTGGCGGTGCAAAGGAGCTTCCGGCAGCTGGTAGAGCAGGTGCCGCCCCAGGCCCCCTGGAACACCCCCGGCGCCCACGCCCTCGACCGCACCAGCGTGGTCCAGTGGCTGGAGCACCAGGCAGCGGGCGAGCTGGCGGGCTACCCACTGGCCTGGCTCACGCGCATGGGCGGTTCCGGTGGCTTCGAGCCGCACGAGAGCTCGATCCTGCACCTGGCCTGGACCCAGGCCGTGGCCCCCCAGCACGAGACGCCTGAGGCCTGGCTGGTGGAGGGGGGCATCGCCCAGGTGGCCGAGCGCTTGGCCGCTGACCTAGCCGGGCTGATCCAGCTGGCTGCGCCCGTGGTGTCGATCCACCAGCAGAACGGCAGCGTGGCGGTGGGCTGCACAGACGGCACCACCATCGAAGCGGGCACGGCGGTGGTGGCCATCCCGCCGCCCCTGCGCCAGGCCATCCATTACGACCCAGCCCTGCCGCCGGAGTGGAGCGGCCTGCTCCAGCGCTCGCCGATGGGCTCGATGGTGAAAGTATTGGCGCTCTACCCGCGGCCGTTCTGGCGGGAGCAGGGGCTCAACGGCCTGGGGATCGGCAACCTGCCCACCCTGGAGCTCACGGTGGACAGCTCGCCACCGGGGGGGCCAGGCGTGCTGGCCGGCTTCATCGCCGGCGAGCGGGCCGTGCGCTGGCAAGGGTTGCCAGAGCGCGACCGGCGCCAGGCGGTGCTGGCCGACCTTCAGGCCTGGTGGGGGCCCGCGGCGGCCGAACCACTCCAGCTGGTGCTGCACAACTGGAACGCGGAGCCCTGGAGCGGCGGGGCCTTCACCAGCTACCTCACCCCCGGCGCCTGGACCAGCTACGGCCGGATCTGGCAGCAGCCCCACCAGCGGGTGGTGTGGGCCGGCACCGAAGTGGCCAGCCGCTGGCCGGGCTACTTCGAGGGGGCAATCGAGGCCGGCCTGGCAGCCGCCGAACAGGTGCGATCGCTGCTCGGTGCGGGAGTTAACCGCGCAGCGGATTAGCCGATCAAGGCCTCATCGGCGCTGAAATCCGGTCTGGTGGGCATGCGCGGGGCGTAGTCGTTGGCGTAGCTGTCGGCCAGGGTGGCGTCCAGGTCGAACGCCGGCTCCCAGGCCAGCTCACGACGCACCCGGGTGATGTCGGTGAGGAAGTGGGCCAACCGCAGCGGAAACGCCTTGCGGGCCTTCTTGTCAAGCCCAGCGGGATCAAAGCTGCGAATCACCACCGATGCCGGATCCTTGCCTGCAGCGCGGGCTGCCGCCTGCACCAACCCCCGGAAGGTGACACCCTGGCGGCCCGTGCAGTTGTAGATACGGTTGGCAGCGGCATCCACTTCGATGCAGCGGGCCATGGCAGCGGCCAGATCGCTCACGTGGCCGAGCTGGGTGATCGTGCTGCCATCGCCGGGCAGCGGCACCGGGCGGCCGTGCACGATCCGGTCGAAAAACCAGCTCTCCACCGGGTTGTAGTTCCCGGGCCCCATGATGTAGGTGGGCCGGAAGCTGGTGAAGGGAATCCCCTCGTTGCGCAGCCAGGCCTCGGTGTCGGCCTTGCCCGCGTGGCGGCTGGCCGGATCGGTGGGGCTGTCCTCATCGAGGGGCCACAGCTCGCTGTCGGCATACACCCCGGCCGAGCTCACATACACGAAGCGGTGGCTGGGGGCACCGGTGCGCTCCACTACGGCGCGGGAGTCGTCGAGCGTGCGGCCGGAGCTGTCCACGATCACATCGAAACGACGACCATCGAGCTGCTGCAGCCCTTCGGCCGCGGTGCGGTCGCCCACCAGGTGCTCCACACCCTCCGGCGCCGGCTTGTTGCCGCGCGTGAACAAGGTGAGGGCATGGCCGGCCGCCTGCAGGCGCTCCACCAGGGGTTTGCCCACGAAGCGCGTGCCGCCCATCACCAGGATGTCCATGCCGATGCCCGCAGCCGGGCCGAGAAACCGGCGCCATTCTGGTGGGCGCCCGCTCAGACCTCACGCTCCACCGCGGCTGCCCTCAACCGCCACTGGCAGCGGCACTGACGCCGTGGAGCCCCAGAGCCGCCAACACCCGGGCCCAGAGCGGCACAGTGAGAAGGGCCAGAAGGGTGCTCACCAACACCAGGCCGGCGGCGGCCTGCACCGTGGCCGTCTGCCGCTGGGGCGTGGCCTCGGCCAGCAGCAGCACCGCCACGGCCGTGGGGGCCGCCGCCTGCAGCACCACGGCGGCCGTCGCCAACGGCGGCAGGGCCAGTGGGGTGCGCCCCAGCAGCAGACACAGGCCGAGCAGCACCAGCGGGAACAGCAGCAGTTTCACCGCCAACACCGCCCAGAGGCGCCGCGGCAACTGGATGGCAGTGCGCTGGGCCAAGCGCATAC